>NZ_JARAVK010000068.1:0-40108 GCF_033792765.1 Streptomyces sp. PA03-6a
CGGGGGAGGCGGTCGTCGATGCCGCCGGGCGTGGCATCCGCCAGCGCACGGCGGTGCCTCCGGCGGCATCGACGACCGCCTCCCCCGCAGCCGCCGGGACCGGGGGGCACGCTCCCGGCGGCGGGTTCGGCCCGTGCCGGCGCGCGCCGAGCACGCGCCGTGTGCCCTCCGTCTCCATCCGCCCGCCGAACACCTCGGTGCCGGCCGCCGCGGCAGCCGGAACACCCGCGATCAGGTCGCAGATGTTCTGCGCGGCCCACACGCCGTCGACATCGGTGAAGTACCCCCGCTTGCGGGTGCGGGGTCGGCGTGATGGGGGAGCGTGGGGCACTCGTAAGGGTGGTCCCGCGTACGTGTGGCCGGGTGGGGGTGGGGCATCGCTCCCTGGATGGCCTATCGGCCTGGCATCCTTGAGGGAGCAGACCCCGCCGCCCTCCGCACGATGCCGAGTCAGGAGCCCTACCCCGCGTGAGCAGTTCACCGAGCCCCTTGCACGGGCAGCTGCACGCCGTCCACGTGCTGGGCGAGACGGCGCGGGCCCATGTCGCCTCCGTGGCGGGCGGGTTGGTGGCGCGCGGCGTGCAGGTGACGGTCTGCGGCCCGGCCGAGGCCGAGGAGCGGTACGGGTTCGGGGCGGCGGGAGCGCGATTCGCGCCGGTCGAGATCACGCGGCGCGCACAACCGAGGGCCGACGCGGCCGTGGTGACGGCGTTGCGGGCGGCCTGTGCCGGGGCGGACGTGGTGCATGCGCACGGGCTGCGGGCCGGGCTGCTCGCCACGATGGCGCTGAGCGGGCGCCGTACGCCGCTGGTGGTGACCTGGCACGGCGCGGTGCTGGCGGAGGGTGCGCGGGGGCGGGTGCTGCGGTTGCTGGAGCGCCGGGTGGCGCGGGCGGCGGCGGTCGTGCTGGGCGCCTCGTCGGACCTGGTGGACCGGGCCCGTACGGCCGGGGCACGGGACGCCCGGCTCGGGCCGATCGGGGTGCCGGCGCCGCCGCGGGTCGCGCCGTCCCCGGAGGCGGTGGCGGAGGCGGAGCGGCGCCGGCACAAGACCCGGGACGAATTCGCCGTGGGGGAGCGTCCGTTGCTGCTCGCGGTGGGCCGTCTGGAGCCGCGCAAGGGGTATCACCTGCTGCTGGACGCGGCCCACGGCTGGGCGGGGCTCGACCCGGCGCCGTTGCTGGTCGTCGCGGGTGAGGGCTCGCTGCGTACGGAGCTCCAGGAGCGGATCGACACCGAGGAGCTGCCGGTGCGGCTGCTCGGCCGCCGTGACGACGTGCCCGAACTCCTCGCCGCCGCCGACGTGGTGGTGCTGCCGTCGCGCTGGGAGGCGCGGTCGCTCCTCGCGCAGGAGGCGCTGCACGCGGGGGTGCCGCTGGTGGCGACCTCCGTCGGCGGTACGCCCGAACTCGTCGGCGAGGCAGCGGTGTTGGTGCCCTACGGCAATCCGAAGACGTTCGCGGACACCGTCACGCGTCTGCTGGGGGACCCGGCGCGGCGTGCGGGGCTCGCCGCGGCCGGTCCCGTACAGGCCGGCACTTGGCCGACCGAGGATGACACGGTCGCCCAAGTGCTCAGCATCTACGACGAGTTGACATCGTCCTGAGGGTTGCTTCGCGGGTGGTGGCGGTGCGGTCAGCCGCCGTACGCGCCGCTCGCGGTGAGCCGCAGCGCCGTGTCGATCAGCGGCACGTGGCTGAAGGCCTGCGGGAAGTTGCCGACCTGCCGCTGCAGCCGCGGGTCCCACTCCTCGGCCAGCAGGCCGAGGTCGTTGCGGAGCGCGAGCAGCTTCTCGAAGAGCCTGCGGGCCTCGTCGACCCGGCCGATCATGGCGAGGTCGTCGGCGAGCCAGAAGGAGCACGCGAGGAAGGCGCCCTCGTCGCCGGGGAGGCCGTCCAGGTTCTCGCCGCCGGGCGGGGCGTCGGTCGGGTAGCGCAGCACGAAACCGTCCTCGGTGGACAGTTCCCGCTGGATCGCCTCGATGGTGCCGATGACGCGCTTGTCGTCCGGCGGCAGGAAGCCGACCTGCGGGATGAGCAGCAGCGAGGCGTCCAGCTCGCGCGAGCCGTAGGACTGCGTGAAGGTGTTGCGTTCCTTGTCGTAGCCCTTCTCGCACACGTCGCGGTGGATCTCGTCGCGCAGGTCGCGCCAGCGCTCCAGCGGGCCGTCGACCTCGCCGGACTCGATGAGCTTGACGGTGCGGTCGACGGCGACCCAGGCCATGACCTTGGAGTGGACGAAGTGGCGGCGCGGGCCGCGGACCTCCCAGATGCCCTCGTCCGGCTCGTCCCAGTGGTCCTCCAGGTACTGGATGAGCCGGATCTGCAGGAGCGAGGCGTAGTCGTTGCGGGCCAGGCCGGTCATGTGCGCCAGGTGCAGGGCCTCGGTGACCTCGCCGTAGACGTCGAGCTGGAGTTGGTGGGCGGCGCCGTTGCCGACCCGGACCGGGATCGAGCCCTCGTAGCCGGGCAGCCAGTCCAGCTCGGTCTCGCCGAGCTCGCGCTCACCGGCGATGCCGTACATGATCTGCAGGTTCTCGGGGTCGCCGGCGACCGCGCGCAGCAGCCACTCGCGCCAGGCGCGGGCCTCGTCGCGGTAGCCGGTGCGCAGCAGGGAGGACAGCGTGATCGCCGCGTCGCGCAGCCAGGTGAAGCGGTAGTCCCAGTTGCGGACGCCGCCGATGTCCTCGGGCAGGGAGGTGGTGGGGGCGGCGACGATGCCGCCGGTCGGCCCGTACGTCAGCGCCTTGAGGGTGATCAGCGAGCGGACCACGGCGTCCCGGTAGGGGCCGTGGTAGGTGCACTGGGCGACCCACTCGCGCCAGAAGTCCTCGGTGGCCTCCAGCGCGGCCTCGGGCTCGGCGAGCGGGGGCGGCTCCTTGTGCGAGGGCTGCCAGCTGATGGTGAAGGCGATGCGGTCGCCGGGCGAGACCGTGAAGTCCGCGTAGGTGGTGAGGTCCTTGCCGTACGTCTCGACGTCGGTGTCGTGCCAGACGGAGTCCGGGCCGGCGACGGCGACGGTGCGCTCGCCCACCTTGTGCACCCACGGCACGACCCAGCCGTAGCTGAAGCGCATGCGCAGCGCGGACCGCATCGGCACCCGGCCGCTGACGCCCTCGACGATCCGGATCAGCTGGGGGGCGCCGTCACGCGGCGGCATGAAGTCGATCACACGGACCGTGCCGCGGGGGGTGTCCCACTCGGACTCCAGCACCAGGGAGTCGCCCCGGTAGCGGCGCCGGGTGGCGGCCGGGGACGGGGTGCCGTTCGCGTGGGCGGGGCCGAGCCGCCAGTAGCCGTGCTCCTCGGTGCCGAGCAGGCCCGCGAAGATCGCGGGGGAGTCGAAGCGGGGCAGGCACAGCCAGTCGACCGTGCCGTCCCGGCACACCAGGGCGGCGGTCTGCATATCGCCGATGAGTGCGTAATCCTCGATACGCCCGGCCACGTAGGTCTCCCAGTCGAACGACGGCGGCGCCCCTTGGGACTGGGGCGGTGATTGCGGTCTGTGGATCTGTCGACGAGCTCTTTCCCGGGAGCGGGCGGGGTAGTGCCGTGCCGGTTCACTCGCATCGAATCGATGTGTCCGAGCAGGATACGACGACAACGCGGGCTGTGCGGAAGCGACGACCGCCCCCGCTGGGCCGGTCGGGTGCATTTTGTCGTACCAAACTCCCGGTGACCGCGTTTTTCGTCAGAGAGCCGCCCGCACCGTCTGGTGCGCGTCACTGATACCCTGGTAGCCCGTGGGCCGGTGGCCTGAACCACTGAACCGCCGCGACGACACCCCTCTTCATCACCATGGTGCCGTCCCGACCACCACCTCGCGACCACGGGAGCCCCCTGTTGGCACTGCCGCCCAAATCCACGACGACCAAGCACCTCTTCGTCACGGGGGGTGTCGCCTCCTCGCTCGGCAAGGGCCTGACCGCCTCCAGCCTCGGCGCACTGCTCAAGGCCCGGGGTCTGCGCGTCACCATGCAGAAGCTCGACCCGTACCTCAACGTGGACCCGGGCACGATGAACCCGTTCCAGCACGGTGAGGTGTTCGTCACGGACGACGGCGCCGAGACCGACCTGGACATCGGCCACTACGAGCGCTTCCTGGACGTGAACCTCGCCGGCTCGGCCAACGTCACCACCGGCCAGGTCTACTCCTCGGTGATCGCCAAGGAGCGGCGCGGCGAGTACCTGGGCGACACCGTGCAGGTCATCCCGCACATCACCAACGAGATCAAGTCCCGCATCCGGCGCATGGCGACCGAGGACGTGGACGTGGTGATCACGGAGGTGGGCGGCACCGTCGGCGACATCGAGTCGCTGCCCTTCCTGGAGTCCGTGCGGCAGGTCCGGCACGAGGTCGGCCGGGACAACGTCTTCGTGATGCACATCTCACTGCTCCCGTACATCGGTCCCTCCGGCGAGCTGAAGACCAAGCCGACCCAGCACTCCGTGGCCGCGCTGCGCAGCATCGGCATCCAGCCCGACGCGATCGTGCTGCGCGCCGACCGCGACGTGCCGACCTCCATCAAGCGCAAGATCTCGCTGATGTGCGACGTCGACGAGGAGGCCGTGGTCGCGGCGATCGACGCCCCGTCGATCTACGACATCCCCAAGGTGCTGCACACCGAGGGCCTGGACGCGTACGTGGTCCGCAAGCTGAACCTGCCGTTCCGCGACGTCGACTGGACGCAGTGGGACGACCTGCTGGGGCGGGTCCACCAGCCCGAGCACGAGGTGAAGGTCGCCCTCGTCGGCAAGTACATCGACCTGCCGGACGCCTACCTGTCGGTGACCGAGGCGCTGCGCGCCGGCGGCTTCGCCAACAACGCCAAGGTCAACATCAAGTGGGTGACCTCGGACGACTGCAAGACCGCGGCCGGCGCGGCCCGTCAGCTCGGCGACGTGGACGCGATCTGCGTGCCCGGCGGCTTCGGCGACCGCGGTGTGGAGGGCAAGGTCTCGGCGATCACCTTCGCCCGCGAGAACCGCATCCCGCTGCTGGGTCTGTGCCTGGGCCTGCAGTGCGTGGTCATCGAGGCGGCCCGCAGCCTGGCCGGCATCCCGGACGCCAACTCCACCGAGTTCGACGCCGCGACCGGCCACCCGGTGATCTCCACCATGGCCGAGCAGCTCGACATCGTCGCCGGCCAGGGCGACCTCGGCGGCACCATGCGGCTGGGCCTGTACCCGGCGAAGCTCGCGGAGGGTTCCATCGTCCGCGAGGTCTACGGCGGCGAGCCCTACGTCGAGGAGCGGCACCGCCACCGCTACGAGGTGAACAACGCCTACCGCGGTGAGCTGGAGAAGAAGGCCGGCCTGGTGTTCTCCGGCACCTCCCCGGACAACACGCTGGTCGAGTACGTCGAGTACCCCCGCGACGTGCACCCGTACCTGGTGGCCACCCAGGCGCACCCCGAACTCAAGTCCCGCCCGACCCGTCCGCACCCCCTGTTCGCGGGTCTGGTCGCGGCCGCCGTCGAGCGCCTCAAGGGTTGATCGGTACGGTTGCGGGGGCGGGCCGGCGTACGGCCCGCCCCGGCACCGCGTACGGAGGGCACCATGCTGAAGGACACTCCCGAGGAGTGGCGGGTCACCGCCACCGCCACCCCCTTCACCGGGAAGAAGACCAGCGTCCGCACCGATGACGTCGTCATGCCCGACGGCGGCGTCGCCCGGCGCGACTACCAGGTCCACCCCGGCTCGGTGGCCGTGCTCGCCCTCGACGACCGGGACCGGGTGCTGGTCCTCAAGCAGTACCGCCACCCCGTGCGGATGAAGCTGTGGGAGATCCCCGCCGGACTGCTCGACGTGCCCGGCGAGAACCCGCTGCACGCCGCCCAGCGCGAGCTGTACGAGGAGGCCCACGTCAAGGCCGAGGACTGGCGGGTGCTCACGGACGTGTACACCACGCCCGGCGGCTGCGACGAGGCCGTGCGGATCTTCCTGGCGCGGGGCCTGTCCGAGGTGGAGGGCGAACGCTTCGAGGTGTCGGAGGAAGAGGCCGACATGGAGTTCGCCCGGGTCCCGGTGGACGAGCTGGTCCGCGGCGTCCTCGCGGGGGAACTGCACAACAACTGCCTCGTGGTGGGCGTGCTCGCGCTGCAGGCCGCCCGGGCCGGGGACGGCCTGGAGGCGCTGCGTCCCGCCGAGGCCGAGTGGCCCGCGCGACCGTTCTCCGTGTGACCCGTTCGGTCTGACCATCCGATCGTCCGAGAGGGTGATCATTGACCGGATCCGCCGCGTCGCGCAGGGGGGTTGGACCCATACCGTGAACTAGGCTCTTGCCGTTCGTAGGAGAACGGGAGTGGGCCCGTGGCGGATCACGTGCTGGACGCCGACGCATCGGCGGCGGCCTCTGACGACGGCCCGTGGGGGCCGGCGTCGCAGACCCCGGCACACGGCACGCTGCCCCCCGGCCTGCCGGGGTTCGTCGGCCGCCGCCGCGAGCTCGAGGAACTGCGCGCCGACATCGACCGGCCGGGCCTGGCGGCCTTGCGCGGCCAGACGCCCGACGGCAGCCGCGTGCTCCTCGTGGCCGGCCGGCCGGGCTCGGGACGGACGGCGCTGGCCGTGCGGCTCGCCCACGAGGTCGCCGACCGCTACCCCGGCGGCCAGTTCTACGTACGGCTCAGCGAGAACGACGGCCGTCCGGTGCCGCCCGAGCAGTCCGCCCGCTCGCTGCTGCGCGCGATGGACGTCGAGGTCGAACCGGCCGCGGAGCGCGAGGAACTGCAGGCCGCACTGCGCACCGCCCTGAACGGGCGCAAGGCCGTCCTCGTCCTGGACGACGTCGTGGACTCCCGCCAGTTGCTGGACCTGATGCCCAAGGGCTCGGGGAACCTGCTGGTCGCCACGGCCGAGGGGCCGCTGCCCGGTGTCCACGACGTACGCCCGTGCACCCTGGGCGGGCTCGACCCGGTGGCGTGCGTCGACCTGCTGGCCGAGGCCGTGGGCCGGGTGCGGATCACCAACGACCCCCGGGCCGCGGAGGGTCTCGCCCAGGAGTGCGGCGGCCATCCCGCGGCGCTGCGCCTGGTCGCCGCGTGGCTCGCCGCCCAGCCCCGCACCTCCGTCGCCGAGGCCACCCGCAGGCTGCACGCCGAGGCCGCCGAGCCGGCCGCCGCGGGACCGGCCGCCCCCGCGGCCTCCGAGGGCGGCACGGCCACCCGGGGCGACGGCACGCTGCGCGCCGACGTCGGGTACCGCACGGGCAGCAACCCGCTGCCGGAGGCGCTGCGCGGCCTGGCCGCGGACGGGCAGGCGCGGGTGCTGCGCCGGGCGGGCACGTCCGGCGACCCGACCTCGCGGAAGACCGGCGGCGCGCGGGACGCCGACGGTTCCGGGGAGGCGGAGGAGAAGGGGAACGCCACCCCGCCGCCCACCCCGCGTGCCACTCCCGCGCCGGAGCTGCTGCGCGCCTTCCGCTTCGTCTACGGAGCGCTGTCGCCAGCCGTGGCCCGCATGCTGCGTCTGCTCGCGCTCGCCCCCTCGGGCCTGACCGACGCGCAGACCGCCTCCGCCCTGGGCGGCTGCTCGGTCGAGGCGGCGCAGGCCACGCTCGCGGACCTGGCCGGCTGCGGGCTGCTGCACCCCGAGCCGGCGGCCGGCGACCTGCCGGCGCAGTACCGCGTGCCGGGCTGGCTGACCCCGCCGCTGCGGGCACTGCTGGCGAGCACGGAGAAGCCGTCCGAGGTGCAGCTCGCCCGCGCCCGGATGCTGGAGCGCACGGTACGGCTGCTGCACGCGTGCCGGATGTGCCTGGAGGGCGAGACGGAACCGGACGGGCTGCCCAAGTCGCTGCGCTTCGCCGGCCGTCCGGTCGCGGCCGGGTGGCTGCGGCTGCGGCTGCCGGTCCTGCTGGCCTCCGCACGGCTGGCGGTCGCGGACGGCGAACTGGACACCCTGGCCCGCCGTCTCATGGCCGCGCTCGTCCGGGCACTCGCCGCGGACCCCGACGGCGGCGCGACCGCGCCGGAGCGCTACCGGCTCCACCACCTGGTGCTGGACGTGGCCGAGCGGCGCGGACTGCACCGCGAGAAGGCGGCGGCCCTGCTGAACATCGGCGACCTGGACGTGGAGGCGGCCCGCCCGCTCGACGCCCTCGACCGCTACCGGGCCGCGCTGGTGGCCTCCCGGGAGGCCTACGACGGTGACGCCGAGGGCCGCGCGCTGGAGGCCATCGCCGGGACCTACCTGGAGCTGGACGACCCGCAGCGCGCCTCCGACTGGTACGGCAGGGCGCTGGCCCTGCGGCAGGCCCGGGGCGAGGTGGTCCACCAGGCGCGGCTGCACTCCAGGCTCGGCGCCCTGTTCACCTACGCCGCCCACTACGGCAACGCGCTGCGCGAGTGGCGTGCCGCGGCGGCCGCCCACCGGCGGTTGAAGGACCTGCCCGCGCAGGCCCGTGCCCTCAGCGAGGTGGCCCGGGTCCAGGAGTACGCGGGCCACCCCGAGGACGCCCTGCGGACCTGCCGTGACGCCCTGTACTGGGCCCGGCAGGCGGGGGAGCGACGGCTGGAGGGCGCCGTGCTGCTGCGCATGGCCGACACCCTGGAACGGCTTGGGGACCCGGCGGGCGCCCGGCTCCAGCGCGCCGCGGCGCGCCGGCTGCTGCCCGCCGAGGAGATTCCGCAGCCCGAGGAGGACTGAGCGCCTCTGTTTCCGGGCCCAAGGGCCCACCGGGGGCCCTCAGATCGCGCCGTTCGCGAGCTGTACCTACGAAACTGCCAATGCCTTCGCTGAAAGTAGTCACTTTGTAAGGCTGGACAGTGACTCTTCCTTCACTACACTTGGTCACACCGCAGAACATCGCGGTCAGGTCCGGCGTACTCCGTTATGGGGCGACATGTCCGGAGACCTGCACAAACCCTCCACTCCCGTGAACAGGACCGTGATCGACGTGAAGGTCGGCATCCCCCGCGAGGTCAAGAACAACGAGTTCCGCGTGGCCATCACCCCCGCCGGCGTGCACGAGCTCGTCCGAGGCGGCCACGAGGTCTTCGTCGAGCAGGACGCCGGCGTCGGCTCGTCCATCCCGAACGAGGAGTACGTCTCCGCCGGTGCGACGATCCTCCCGACCGCCGACGAGGTGTGGGCCGCCGCCGACCTGGTGCTGAAGGTCAAGGAGCCGATCGCGGAGGAGTACCACCGTCTCCGCAAGGACCAGACCCTCTTCACCTACCTGCACCTGGCGGCGTCCCGCGAGTGCACCGACGCGCTGCTGGAGTCCGGCACCACCGCGATCGCTTACGAGACCGTCGAGTTCGCCAACCGGCAGCTGCCGCTGCTCGCCCCGATGTCCGAGGTGGCCGGCCGGCTCGCCCCGCAGGTCGGCGCGTACCACCTGATGCGCTCGGCTGGCGGGCGCGGGGTGCTCCCCGGCGGCGTCCCGGGTGTGGCCCCGGCCAAGGCGGTCGTGATCGGCGGCGGCGTCTCCGGCTGGAACGCCGCGCAGATCGCCGTCGGCATGGGCTTCCACGTCACCCTGCTCGACCGGGACATCAACAAGCTGCGCGAGGCCGACAAGATCTTCGGCACCAAGGTGCAGACCATCGTCTCCAACGCCTTCGAGCTGGAGAAGGCCGTCCTCGACGCCGACCTCGTCATCGGCGCGGTCCTGATCCCGGGCGCCAAGGCCCCCAAGCTCGTCACCAACGAGCTGGTCTCCCGGATGAAGCCGGGCTCGGTGCTCGTCGACATCGCGATCGACCAGGGCGGCTGCTTCGAGGACTCCCGTCCCACCACGCACGCCGAACCGACCTTCGCGGTGCACGACTCGGTCTTCTACTGCGTCGCCAACATGCCGGGCGCGGTGCCGAACACCTCCACCTACGCGCTGACCAACGCGACGCTGCCGTACATCGTCGAGCTGGCCAACCGCGGCTGGCGCGAGGCGCTGCGCCGGGACGCCGCGCTCGCCAAGGGCCTCAACACCCACGAGGGCCAGGTCGTCTACGGCCCGGTCGCCGAGGCCCACGGCCTGGACACGGTCGACCTGGCCACCGTCCTCGGCTGACGCCGGCTGGTCGACTGATCGATTTTTCTCGCGTTGGCGTCAACTTGTCGCCAATCCGGTACGCACGGCCGGGTCTTGAGTCACAAGGCCCGGCCGTTCGCGTGGAACCATACTGTTTTGCCGATTCGTCCCCCCGTGAAACATCCCCGGCGTCGTCGTTACACCCTTGACAGCGAGACGTTCGGTTGCCGACACATCGTGCCGTGTCCGGTGGATTGTGTTGCTGTGAACCACCGACACGCCATAGAGTCGCCAACCGTCGGCATGCTGCAACGCTGACCTATTGAGAAGTTTCCTGGTCACCAAGGAGGTAAGACGACTTGTGAATGAGTCGACATTTGCTCCCGGGGGTGGTCAGCCAGGAATGACCGTGCAGACCGACGGCTCCGCACGGCTCGAACCGGTGGCCTCCGTGGCCGTCCGGACGTTCGAGGCGCGCAGGACCGGGACAGACAACGAGACGCGTTACGCGAACCCCATGGCGCACTACGAAGAAGAGCTGCAGGACGGTCAGTTCTACGACCCCGACGCGGAGTACGAACCCGACCCCGAGTACGCGGCCACGCTCGCACCCGACGCGGCGCGCCAGCGCCGTGAGCGCGTGGGCCCCACCGGCCGCCCGTTGCCGTACTTCCCGATCCCCGGCCCACTGACGGACCACGGCCCGGCGAAGATCATCGCCATGTGCAACCAGAAGGGCGGCGTCGGCAAGACGACGTCCACCATCAACCTCGGTGCCGCGCTGGCCGAATACGGCCGCCGCGTCCTCCTGGTCGACTTCGACCCGCAGGGCGCGCTCTCCGTCGGCCTCGGGGTCAACCCGATGGAACTGGACGTCACGGTCTACAACTTGCTGATGGAGCGCGGGCTCTCGGCCGACGAGGTGCTGCTGAAGACCGCGGTGCCCGGCATGGACCTGCTGCCCAGCAACATCGACCTGTCGGCCGCGGAAGTCCAGTTGGTCAGCGAGGTGGCCCGCGAGTCCTCGCTGCAGCGCGCGTTGAAGCCGCTGCTGCCCGACTACGACTACGTCATCATCGACTGTCAGCCCTCGCTCGGCCTGCTGACCGTCAACGCCCTGACCGCGGCCCACCAGGTGATCGTCCCGCTGGAGTGCGAGTTCTTCGCGCTGCGCGGTGTCGCGCTGCTCACCGAGACCATCGAGAAGGTCAGGGAACGGCTCAACCCCGAGCTGGAGCTGGACGGCATCCTCGCCACGATGTACGACTCGCGCACCGTGCACAGCCGCGAGGTCCTGGCGCGGGTCGTCGAGGCCTTCGACGACCACGTCTACCACACCGTCATCGGACGGACCGTCCGCTTCCCGGAGACCACGGTCGCCGGTGAGCCGATCACCACCTACGCCTCCAACTCGGTAGGTGCCGCCGCCTATCGCCAGCTCGCCAGGGAGGTGCTCGCCCGGTGTCACGCCGAGTGAGTCTCCCGGGGGCCGACGAACTGTTCCGCACCACCGGGGGGCGGGGGCTCCAGTCCGCGACGCCGCGGCAGCACGCCAACGGCGAGACTCCCGGCGCAGCGGGCACCGGCGGCGGCCCCGGCACGGACTCCGGCGCGCCCGGCGAACGCCCGCTGCGGCCCGTGCCCGCCTCCGCCGAGGAGCCGGCGCCCGAGGAGGCGCCGGTCAGCGAGTCCGCGGCGCCCTCCGAAGCCGCCGAGCACGGCGGACGGGACACCGGCACCGACCCCGGCGCCGCGCCCGCCCCCGCGGCCCGCTCCGTCCCCGAGCAGGCGGGTCCGTCCGGTCCGCCCGTCCGGCGCGGCCTGCAGGCCCCCGGAACGGGTTCCACGGGCCCCCAGGCGGCCCCGCAGCCGCCGCAGCCCCCGCAGCGCCGCAAGTCCGGTCGGGCCCCCAGGCGGCCCAGCGGGCGCGAGCGCCACGACGAGAAGATCACCGTCTACGTCTCCGCCGAGGAGCTCATGGACCTCGAGCACGCCCGCCTCGTCCTGCGCGGGGAGCACGGGCTCGCCGTGGACCGCGGGCGCATCGTCCGCGAAGCGGTCGCGGTGGTCCTGGCCGACCTCGAGTCCCGCGGCGACGCGAGCATCCTCGTACGCCGCCTGCGCGGCCGCTGACGCGCTCCGCGCGATACGGTGCCGTCCTCCGTACGGCCCCGTCAGCACCATCTGGACCCCCATGCCCCCCGACGACACCGCCAGCCCGCAGCGCTCCCGCCGCCTCCTCGGCCGCGGCCCCGGCGCGAACCCCGTGCCGCCCCCGGCCGTGGCCGACGAGGGCGCGGGCGACGCGAGCGCGGGCGAGGGGGGCAGTGAGTTCGGCCACACCGCGCCCGCGGCGCCGCCGTCACCCGACGCCGTCGAAGCCGCGGCGGAGGCCGTCCCGCAGCCCGGGGGGCACCTGCCCGTCGCGGACCCACCGCCCGCACCGGAGGCGGGGGACGACGGACCCCCGGCCGCGCCGGAGGGGCAGGCGCAGCCTGCCGGCGAGCCGGGCGACGAGCGGAGCGCCGAGGAGGGCTCCGCCGCGAACGACGGCCGGTTCACCGTCCGGCTGGCGAACTTCGAGGGCCCCTTCGACCTGCTGCTGCAGCTCATCTCCAAGCACAAGCTCGACGTCACCGAGGTCGCCCTGTCCAAGGTGACGGACGAGTTCATGGCGCACATCCGCGCCATGGGACCGGACTGGGACCTGGACCAGACCACGGAGTTCCTGGTGGTCGCGGCGACGCTGCTGGACCTGAAGGCCGCGCGCCTGCTGCCCGCCGCCGAGGTGGAGGACGAGGAGGACCTCGCCCTGCTGGAGGCCCGGGACCTGCTCTTCGCCCGGCTGCTCCAGTACCGCGCCTACAAGCAGATCGCCGCGATCTTCGCCGAGCGGCTGGAGGCCGAGGCGCTGCACCACCCCCGCACCGTGGGACTGGAGCCGCAGCACGCCGAGCTGCTGCCCGAGGTGGTGCTGAGCATCGGTCCGGAACGCTTCGCGCAGCTCGCCGTCAAGGCGATGCAGCCGAAGCCGAAGCCGCAGGTGTACGTGGACCACATCCACGCGCCGCTGGTGAGCGTCCGCGAGCAGGCGGAGCACGTCATCGCGATGCTGCGCGAGCGCGGCGAGGCGAGCTTCACGGAACTCACCTTCGACGCCCCCGACACCCTCACGGTCGTCGCGCGCTTCCTGGCCCTCCTGGAGCTGTACCGGGAGAAGGCGGTCGCGCTCGACCAGGAGGAGGCCCTGGGTACGCTCCTGGTCCGCTGGACGGGCGGCGAGGCGGTACCGGCCCAGCCGCTCGTCACCGACGAATTCGACCAGGTGCCGGCCGCCGCGAAGGACGGGAAGGATGGCTGACGTGACGGAGGTGACCGGGGTGACCGAGGCGGTCGAGGGGACCGGTGAGGCGGCGGAGGGCGAGCCCGCGGGGCTGCTGTCCGTGGCGGAGCTGGAGCTGAGGCCCGCCCTGGAGGCGGTCCTGATGGTCGTCGACGAGCCCGTCACCGAGGAGACCCTGTCGAAGGTGCTGGAGCGCCCGCGCCGGGAGATCGCCATCGCGCTCCACGACCTCGCGGAGGAGTACGCCGCGCAGGGCCGCGGCTTCGACCTGCGCCTGATCGCGGGCGGCTGGCGCTTCTACACCCGGCCCGCGTACGCCGCGGCCGTCGAGAAGTTCGTCCTGGACGGCCAGCAGGCCCGGCTGACCCAGGCCGCGCTGGAGACGCTGGCGGTCGTCGCGTACCGGCAGCCGGTGAGCCGGTCCCGGGTCTCCGCGGTGCGCGGGGTCAACTGCGACGGCGTGATGCGCACCCTTCTGCAGCGGGGTCTGGTGGAGGAGTGTGGGACGGAAGCCGAGACAGGTGCGATCCTGTACAGGACGACGAACTACTTCCTGGAGCGGATGGGCCTGCGCGGCCTGGACGAGCTGCCCGAGCTCGCCCCGTTCCTCCCGGAGGCGGCCGCCGTCGAGGCGGACTCCCTGGAGGGCGTCCCCTCATTCGACCCGGACTCGACGACGGATACTTGATGCGAAGCAGTAGCGGCAGCGGCAGGAACAGCGGCGGCAACCGGAATCCCCGGGGTGCCGATGGGGGCACGTCCCGGTCCAGGACCGGGGGGCAGCGCGACGACCAGCAGAAGCGCGCGGGCCGGCCCCGTCCGGAGGAGCGGCGCTACGACGTCGGCGGCAGCTCCGGCGGCCCCGGTGGAGCGGGCGGAGCCGCCAAGCGCGGCAGCGGCGGCAGGCCGGGCGCCACCGGCGGCAAGCCGGGCGGTGCCTCGGGCAAGCCCCGCAAGTCCACGCCCGCGCGCCCGCGCGAACTCGACGCCCAGATCGAGGAGCGCAACCGCGAGCGGCACAGCAAGCCCAAGCTGAACCTCCCGAAGACCTTCCCCGGCGCCGAGCAGGAGGGCGAGCGCCTGCAGAAGGTGCTGGCCCGGGCGGGCATGGGCTCGCGCCGCGCGTGCGAGGAGCTGATCGAGCAGCGCCGTGTCGAGGTGAACGGCAAGATCGTCACCGAGCAGGGCCTGCGCGTGGACCCGGACAAGGACGAGGTGCGCGTCGACGGGCTGACCGTCGCCACGCAGTCGTACCTGTTCTTCGCCCTGAACAAGCCGGCCGGCGTCGTCTCCACGATGGAGGACCCCGAGGGCCGCCAGTGCCTCGGCGACTACGTCACCAACCGCGAGACCCGGCTGTTCCACGTCGGGCGGCTGGACACCGAGACCGAGGGCATCATCCTGCTCACCAACCACGGCGAGCTGGCCCACCGTCTGACCCACCCCCGCTACGGCGTGCAGAAGACGTACCTCGCCGCGATCAACGGCGTGCTGCCGCGCGACATCGGCAAGCAGCTCAAGAGCGGCATCGAGCTGGAGGACGGCTGGGCCCGCGCCGACAGCTTCCGCGTGGTGCAGCAGACCGGCAAGAACTACCTCGTCGAGGTGACCCTGCACGAGGGCCGCAAGCACATCGTCCGCCGCATGCTGGCCGAGGCGGGCTTCCCGGTCGACAAGCTGGTCCGCACCAGCTTCGGCCCGATCGCGCTCGGCGACCAGAAGTCCGGGTGGCTGCGGCGGCTCACCAACACCGAGGTGGGCATGCTCATGCGCGAGGTCGACCTCTGAGCCGTCCGGTCCCCGCCGTCACGGGCCGGTCCGCGCCCCCTGCCGGACCGGTTTCCTGACCGGCTTCCCATCGGATAAGGACTTTCCCGGAGGACGCCGTTCCGGGAAGGATGGCGCAATGACCATCCACGCCGAACGTCTGCGAGGGGCCGGGCTGCCCGAACTCTCCCCGGCCCTCGCCCAGCAGGGACACCCGTTGCTGTTCGCCACCGTCTCCGGTGCGCACCTGTACGGCTTCCCGTCCCGCGACTCCGACGTGGACCTGCGCGGCATCCACCTCCTCCCGCTGTCCGACCTGATCGGGCTGCGGGAGGGCGAGGAGACCCAGACCCGCATGTGGGAGCAGGACGGCCTCGAACTCGACCTGGTCACCCACGACCTGCTGAAGTTCGCCCGGCTCATGCTGCGGCGCAACGGCTACGTCCTGGAGCAGCTGCTGTCCCCGCTCGTGGTGCACACCAGCGGCGTCCACGCCCAACTGGTCGACCTGGCACCCGGGGTCATCACCAGCCACCACGCCCACCACTACCGGGGCTTCGCCCGTACCCAGTGGGAGCTGTACGAGAAGACCGGCGAGCTCAAGCCGCTGCTCTACACCTTCCGGGTGCTGCTGACGGGAATCCACCTGATGCGCACCGGCACCGTCGAGGCGCACCTGCCGACGCTGCTGGACCACGTCACCGCCCCCGGGTACGTCCGCGAACTCATCCACGAGAAGGCCGTCGCCGAGCACGGCCTGGCCATGGACCTCGACCCGCGCCGCGTCCGCGCCGACGTCGAGGCCCTGCACGCCGGTCTGGACGACGCGCAGCGGGACACCCGGCTGCCCGGCGAGCCGGCGGCCTACGACGCCCTCCACGACCTGGTCGTCCGCACCCGGGTGGCCGCGGTATGAGACGGGCCGCCTCGGGGGCGATGGCGGGGCTGGCGATCGGTGACGCGCTCGGTTTCCCCACGGAGTTCAACGACGTCCCGTCGATCCTCGCCAAGTGCGGTCCGTGGCGGGAGATGGAGCTGCCCCGCCCGGCCTCCGTCACCGACGACACGCAGATGACGCTCGCCCTCGCCCGCGGGCTGCGCACGGCGATGGACCGCGGTCCCCTCACGCCGTCCCGGCTCGCCCGCCCGGTGCGCGAGGAGTACGTCGACTGGTACCACTCGCCCGACAACAACCGCGCCCCCGGCCGCACCTGCCTGGTCGCCTGCCAGAAGCTGGACCACCCGGACCGGCCCTGGCAGGAGGCCAGCCAGACCGGCTCCAAGGGCTGCGGCGCGAACATGCGGGTCGCTCCGGTCGGCCTCGTCCCCGGCCTGCGCCCCGAGGAACGGGCGGGGGCGGCCCAGTTGCAGTCCGCGCTCACCCACGGCCACCCCACGGCGCTCGCGGCCTCCGACCTCACCGCGCACGCCGTCCACCTGCTCGCGCAGGGCGCCGCCCCCGCGGAACTGACCGCCCTGCTGCGCGGCTACGCGATGGAGCAGCGCGACACGTACCACGAGTGGTGGCTCGGCGACCTGTGGCTGCGTGCCCACGACCACGGCCCGGTGGCCTTCGTCCGGCGCGGCTGGGACGAGTGCCTCGGGGTGCTCGACCGCCTCGACGAGGCCCTCGCGGCGCCCGACCGGGAGGCCGACCCGTGCCTGGCCGGCGGCGCAGGCTGGATCGCCGAGGAGGCGTTCGCGACCGGCCTGCTGTGCTTCCTGCTCTTCCCGGACGAACCCGTCACCGCGGTGCGCCGGGCGGCGTGCTCCTCGGGGGACTCCGACTCCATCGCCTGCCTGACGGGCGCCTTCGCCGGCGCGCACCACGGCCTGGCGGCCTGGCCGGACGCCTGGGTGGAGCGGCTCGAGCACCGCGACGAACTACTGGCCCTCGGCGCCCTCTGGGACGGCGACGGCGGCTGACGCCCGCCGGACCCGGACGAGGAAGTCCTCGACGCGGGCCCGGTCCGGCTCGTCCGGGAGCGGACTGCGCGGCGCGGCGGCCTCGGCCTCCCCGTACAGCCGGAGCATCCAGGACTCCGTCTCGGACCAGCCGACCTCGCCGCGCTTGACCGCCAGCAGCCGCTCCCGGTGGTCGCCGACCCCTATGCGCAGTTCGCCGGTGCGGAGCAGGTCGCGGGAGCTGATCAGCAGGCGCAGCAGGTGCATGGCGTGCTTCCAGCGGGGCGCGCCGTGCGTGCGGACGTCCGCCTCCAGCTTCCGCAACTGGCCGGTGGCGTAGCGGCCGAAGGACTCGTGGACGTGCCGGGACAGGAAGGCGCCGCGCAGGGCGAGCAGTTCCTTCCCGGTGTCGTCCACGTGCTCGACGAGCGGGGAGTGGAGGCACTCCAGGATGTTGGGGTTGGCGCGCAGCGCGAGCTCGCAGAACCGCTCCAGCTCCCAGGAGAACTGCTCGGGCTCCGGGCCGTCCACGTGGCGGGGCGGCTTGTCGAAGCGCCAGAAGAGCGGCGTCGGCGCCACGTACACCCCGCGGCGGTCGGTGTCGCTGCCGTCCGTGGCCAGGCCGAAGGCGCGTGAGCCCATCACACAGGCGTAGACGGTGTGCCGGCGTACGAGGTCGTGGTCGCGCATGGACGGGGATCGTACGGGCTACACGAGGAAGATCTCGCCGTCTTTTTCGGTGATCTCCTCGGGGGGAAGCGGCTTCTTGGCCGGTCCCGCGGCCACCGAGGCGTCGGCGATGCGGAACTTGCTGCCGTGGCAGGGGCAGTTGATGGTGCCGTCGGCGACGGTGTTCACGATGCAGCCCTGGTGGGTGCAGACGGCGGAGAAGGCCTTGAACTCGCCGGCCTGGGGCTGGGTCACCACGACCTTCTTGTCCGTGATCACCGTGCCGCCGCCGACGGGCACGTCGGCCGCCTTCACCAGCACCTCGCCCTCCCCGGACGGGGAAGCGGAGGCCGGTGCCGAGCTCGGCGCGGAGACGGGCTCCGAGGCCGGTGGTGGCGCGGAGGTCGCCGCCGCGGGCGGCGCGCTCTCTTCGCCGTACTTGCTGCAACCCGCCAGCGCTGCCGTGGACAGCAGCACCATGCGTCGCTTCATGTCGTCACCCCGACCGTTCTGAAGAACCACAACGCGGACGTCAGCCACAGCACCGTCAGCGCCGTGAAGACCAGCCCGCCGACAACCGGCAGCAGCCAGCCCGGCAGTCGCTCGGCCCGCAGCAGCAGCATCTTTGCGGTGAATGCCCCGAAAAAGAAGCACCCGAGCAGCGAGTGCCACATCACGCGGCTGCTGTACGTCTGATAGCCCAACGCGTACAGGCAGTGCACGGCCACCGGGATGGCCAGCAGGAACGCGATCCGGCCCGACCAACGGTGCAGCCCGCCGGTCCAGGAGGGGGCGCGGACGCCCGGCACCTTGCCGTACATCACCAGCGCCGAGACCGCCTGCACCAGGGCGAAGGCGAAGGCGGCCGTGGCGAGCCAGGACTTGACCGCGCCCGTGCTGGAGAAACCGGCCAGGTTGAAGGCGGTGCCGGCCGGGTCGTGCACCTTGCCGTACGCGCCGAGGGCGACCGCGACCGCCGCGGCGGCGACCGCGGGGACGAGGAACACGGCGACCCGCTGCCGGGGGCGCGGTGACGGGGCCGGGAAGGACGTGGTGGCGGCGTTCGGGTCCACGTTCATGGGGCGCTCCTGCTCCTGCCTGCGGGCGGACGGTCAGGGGATCGGCCGTGCGGTGAGCTGCGTGCCGTCGACGGTCACGGCGCCGGTGGCGGGGTCGATGGCGGGCGCCGCCGACGGTTCGCCGTCGCGCGAGACGATCCCCACCTGCTTGCCGTTCGGCAGCACGATCCAGCCGCCGACGACCCGCGCGCCGCGCACCGAGGCGGTCGCCCGGTACAGACCGGACGGCTTCACCGCGCGCTGCGCGGTGAAGGGCTGCTCCACGCCGGTCAGCCGCACCTCGCCGGTGACGCGGCCGCCCTCCAGCGTGCCCTCCAGCGAGGCGCCGCGGTCGCCGGTCAGGCGCATGCCGCCGTCGTCCCGGACGTCGCCGCGCAGCCAGGCCTCCTTGGTGCGCCCGTCGCAGACGTACGCGACGGCCTTGCCGTCGCGCAGCGCGATCGCGACGCTCGCCGCGTCGTCGCCGGTGCGGCCCGCGTAGTCCGCGTCCGGACGGGGGACCGCGGTGCTGCGGGACGGGGAGGCCGCGGGGGCCGACGACGGCGGGGCGGCGGACGGCGTCCGGCTCGCGGCCGGCGGGCCGCCGCCCTTCGGCCCCGCCTGCGGCGGTTCCGTCGTCGCGTTGAGCGACAGCATGATCAGCGCGAGTGCCAGCCCCGCGAGGAGCGTGTAGAGCGGTCCGGAACGCTTCATGTCCGCCTCCCCCGAGGCCGCGCGGTCAGGGCACCATCGAAGCGGACGGCCCGCCCCGCGTCCAGGGGCGTGTCAGGACGAAGCGGCGCTCACGACCACACCGCCAGCGCCACCGCGCGGCCGTCCGTGTCCCGCTGCACCTCCAGCATCCCGACCACCGCGCTGCGGTTGATGCGCCCGTACACGTGCGGGAAGCGCGTCTCCTGCGGGACCCCCGGCGGCGGCACCGGATCGGCGTCCTCCCACAGCACACGGGCCTCCAGGGCCTCCTCGTCGATCAGCAGCACCATCAGCGGGCCCGGGGTGCCCCGGTAGAAGGCGTCGGCGACGGCGAGCGCAACCGCCTCGTCGGGCGCGCAGTGCACGAACCCGTCCTCGGCGAGCGACGAGGGCGCGTACGGACGGTCCGGGTCGCGCAGCCAGTCGTCCAGCGGAACAAGGTGGAAGATCATGCTTCATGGTGTACCGCAGCACCCCTGGCGTCTCGCAGGGCGGGCGTGTCCGCCGCGCCCCGTCCGCCCCGACTACGCTGACCAGGTACGTGCGCGCAGCAACACAGGGAGCGATGACGTGGCGGTACGAGCGGTCCGCGGAGCCGTCCAGCTGGAGCGGGACGAGGCGGAGCACATGCACGAGCAGGTCGCCGAGCTGCTCACCGCCCTCCTGGAGCGCAACGGCATCGCGGTGGACGACCTGATCAGCGTCTGGTTCACCGCCACCCCGGACCTCCACAGCGACTTCCCGGCGGTCGCCGCGCGCAAGCTCGGCATCACCGACGTACCGCTGATCTGCGCGCAGGAACTCGACATCGCCGGCGCCATGCCCCGGGTCGTGCGCATCCTCGCCCACGTCGAGTCCGGCCTGTCCAAGGGCGAGATCTCCCACGTCTACCTCGGCGCCGCGGCCGCCCTCCGCAAGGACATCGCCCAGTGAGAACCGCCCTCGTCATCGGCACCGGCCTCATCGGCACCTCCGCCGCCCTCGCGCTCGCCGCGCGCGGCGTCGAGGTCCACCTGGAGGACCACGACCCCGCCGTGGTGCGCACCGCCGCCGCGCTCGGCGCGGGCACCGACGAACCCCCGTCCGGCCGGGTCGACCTCGCGATCGTCGCCGTGCCGCCGGCCCACGTCGCCGCGACCGTCGCCGACGCCCAGCGCCGCGGGCTCGCCCGCGGCTACCTCGACGTCGCCAGCGTCAAGGCCGGACCGCGCCGCGACCTGGAGGCGCTCGGCTGCGACCTGACCTCGTACATCGGCACGCACCCCATGTCCGGCCGCGAGCGCTCCGGCCCCCTGGCCGCGACCGCCGACCTCTTCGAGGGCCGCCCCTGGGTGCTCACCCCGACCCCGGTCACCGAGACCGAGGTGCTCAACCTCGCCCTGGAGCTGGTCGCGCTCTGCCGCGCCGTCCCGGTCGTGATGGACGCCGACGCCCACGACCGCGCCGTCGCCCTCGTCTCGCACACCCCCCAGCTGGTCTCCAGCATGGTCGCGGCGCGCCTGCAGCACGCCGAGGACAGCGCGGTGCGCCTGTGCGGCCAGGGCATCCGCGACGTCACCCGGGTCGCGGGCTCGCAGCCCGGCATGTGGATCGACATCCTCTCCGCCAACCCCGGCCCGGTCGCCGACGTCCTCGCCGATCTCGCCGCCGACCTGACGGAGACCGTCGAGTCCCTGCGGGCCCTGCAGTCCGCGGACGACGCCAAGCGCCGCGACGGCGCCGCCGGCATCGAGGACCTCCTCCGCCGCGGCAACGCCGGCCGGTCCAAGGTCCCCGGCAAGCACGGCTCCGCCCCCAAGTCCTACGACGTCGTCGCCGCCTTCATCGGCGACCAGCCCGGGGAGCTCGCGCGGCTCTTCGCGGACACGGGGGCCGCGGGGGTCAACATCGAGGACGTGCGGATCGAGCACTCGACCGGGCAGCAGGCGGGTCTGGTCCAGCTGATGGTGGAGCCGGCCGCGGCGGCGCGTTTGTCGGCGGCGTTGCGGGAGCGTGGCTGGTCGCTGCGCGCGTGATGGGGCCGGCGGACGGAGTCCGGCGCAGCCGTGCGAAGCCCGGGAGGCCCGCTCGGGGCCGAGTGGTGCGAGGTCGGCGTCGGGGATCGTGCCCGGCCCGGGGAGCTCGCGCGGCTCTTCGCGGACACGGGGGCCGCGGGGGGCCTGGGAATTCGTGGTACGGAGCCGAATGGGTGGGCCGGTAACCTTGTGGGGATGGCATTGCGCCAGCCGTGTACCTGCTCCATGCACAAGGAAGGTCCCCCGACTGTGTCGAATCCGGTGATCGTCGCGATCGACGGCCCCTCGGGCACTGGCAAGTCCAGCACTTCGAAGGCGGTCGCGGCCAAGCTCGGCCTGAGCTACCTGGACACCGGAGCGCAGTACCGGGCGATGACCTGGTGGATGCTGAGCAACGGCGTCGACGTGAACGACGCAGCCGCCGTGGCGACCGCCGCCGAGAAGCCGGTGATCGTCTCCGGGTCCGACCCGGCGGCGCCCACGATCACGGTGGACGGCGTGGACGCCTCCGGCCCGATCCGCACCCAGGAGGTCACCGCGGCGGTCAGCGCCGTCAGCGCGGTGCCGGAGGTGCGCAGCCGCCTGGTCGGGCTGCAGCGCGACGCAGCCACCGCCGCGCCCGCCGGCATCGTCGTCGAGGGCCGGGACATCGGCACCACCGTGCTGCCGGACGCCACCGTCAAGATCTTCCTCACCGCCTCCCCGGAGGCCCGCGCCGCCCGCCGCGGCGGGGAGCTGAAGGCCACCGGCAGCGCCCAGGTCGATCTCGTGGCGACCCGGGAGGCCCTCGTACGGCGCGACGCGGCGGACTCCGGCCGCAAGACCTCCCCGCTGGCCAAGGCGGACGACGCCATGGAGGTCGACACCAGCGAGCTCACCCTCGACCAGGTCATCGAGTGCGTCGTCACCCTCATCGAGGAGAAGCGGGCGGCTTCGTGAGCGACTCCTCCGCGGTTCCGGGACCGAGGGGCGCGGCCGTCGGCCGCCGCCTCGGCATCGGGATCATCAACAGCCTCTGGCGCCCCCGGGTGCTCGGCGCCTGGCGGTTGCCCGCCACGGGGCCGGTGATCCTGGCCGTGAACCACTCGCACTACGTGGACGGGCCGGTCCTCATGGGCACCTGCCCGCGCCCGGTGCACTTCCTGATCAAGAAGGAGGCGTTCATCGGGCCGCTGGACCCGTTCCTGCGTGGGATCGGCCAGCTCCCGGTGGACCGCCACAGCACCGACCGCACCGCGGTGACCAGCGCGCTCGGCGTGCTGGAGCGCGGCGGGGTCCTGGGGATCTTCCCCGAGGGCACCCGGGGCGAGGGCGACTTCGCCGACCTGCGGGCGGGCCTGGCGTACTTCGCGGTGCGCTCCGGCGCGCCCATAGTGCCGGTCGCGGTCCTCGGCACGTCCCGGCCGGGACGGCTGATCCGCGGCCTGCCGCCGGTGCGCGGCCGGGTCGACATCGTCTTCGGCGACCCCTTCGACGCCGGTGACGGCAGCGGACGCCGCACGCGTACGGCACTGGACGCCGCCACCGTGCGCATCCAGAAGCACCTGAGCGGACACCTCGAGTACGCCCGGCGCACCACGGGCCGCGCCTCCTAGCGTCGGCCTGATCCACACTGGGGCGTGCAAGCCCCCGCACATTTGACGATCGACGGAGAAGCTTTCATGGACATCGAGAACGAGTACGGCGAAGTCGGCGCGCTCGACGACGCCGAGTACGCCGAGTTCATGGAGCTCGCCGCCGAGGAGGGTTTCGACCTCGACGAGGTCGCGGGCGACCTCGCGGCGGCGGGCCACGGCCCGCTGCCGGTCGTCGCGGTCGTCGGCCGCCCGAACGTCGGCAAGTCGACGCTGGTGAACCGGATCATCGGCCGCCGTGAGGCGGTCGTCGAGGACCGTCCCGGCGTCACCCGCGACCGCGTCACGTACGAGGCCGACTGGAACGGCCGCCGCTTCAAGGTCGTCGACACCGGCGGCTGGGAGCAGGACGTCCTCGGCATCGACGCGTCCGTGGCCGCGCAGGCCGAGTTCGCGATCGAGGCCGCCGACGCGGTGGTCTTCGTGGTGGACGCCACGGTCGGCGCGACCGACACCGACGAGGCCGTCGTCAAGCTGCTCCGCAAGGCCGGCAAGCCGGTCGTGCTGTGCGCCAACAAGGTCGACGGCCCCTCGGGCGAGGCGGACGCCGCCATGCTGTGGAACCTCGGCCTCGGCGAGCCCTTCCCGGTCTCGTCGCTGCACGGCCGCGGTACGGGCGACCTGCTGGACGCGATGCTGGAGGCGCTCCCCGAGGCGCCGATGCAGTCCTTCGCCAACACCATCGGCGGCCCGCGCCGCGTCGCGCTGATCGGCCGCCCGAACGTCGGCAAGTCCTCGCTGCTGAACAAGGTGGCGGGCGAGGAGCGCGTCGTCGTCAACGAGCAGGCCGGCACGACCCGCGACCCGGTCGACGAGCTCATCGAGCTCGGCGGCAAGATCTGGAAGTTCGTGGACACCGCGGGCATCCGCCGCCGCGTCCACCTCCAGGAGGGCGCGGACTACTACGCCTCGCTGCGCACCGCGGCCGCCCTGGAGAAGGCGGAGGTCGCCGTCGTCCTGATCGACGCCGGCGAGACCCTCGCCGAGCAGGACACCCGCATCATCTCGCTGGCCGTCGAGGCGGGCCGCGCCATCGTCATCGCCTACAACAAGTGGGACGTGCTGGACGAGGAGCGGCGCTACTACCTCGAGCGCGAGATCGAGAAGGACCTCGTGCAGGTCCAGTGGGCGCCCCGGGTGAACGTCTCCGCCCGTACCGGCCGCCACATGGAGAAGCTGGTCCCGGCCATCGAGTCCGCCCTGGCGGGCTGGGAGACCCGGGTCCCCACCGGCCGTCTCAACGCCTTCCTGGGCGAGCTCGTCGCCGCCCACCCCCACCCGATCCGCGGTGGCAAGCAGCCCCGCATCCTCTTCGGCACCCAGGCCGGCACCAAGCCCCCGCGCTTCGTGCTCTTCGCCTCCGGCTTCCTGGAGGCGGGCTACCGCCGCTTCATCGAGCGGCGGTTGCGTGAGGAGTTCGGGTTCGTGGGGACGCCGATCCAGGTGTCGGTGCGGGTGCGGGAGAAGCGCGGCCGCAAGAAGTAGTCCCTGTGGGGGCCGGACATGGTGCCGCCCGCCGGGTCGCTTCCCCAAGGGGGCGATCGGGCGGGCGGTTCGCCGTGCGGGGTGGGTCAGAGGCCGCCGTGCATGCGGTTCTCCGCGAGGCCCGGGGGGAGGGCCGGGAGGTCGCCGCGGTGGCGGCCGGAGCGGTAGGCGGAGTTGACCCCACCGCGGTCGGCGAAGCCGTTGAACTGCAGGTCCTCCTCGCCGGTGCGGTCGCCGGGGAGGGTGCGGAAGAGCCTGCGGTACTCGGAGTAGAGCGCGTCGTAGATCGGCGTGCCCTCGCTCACGGACGCCTCCTGCGCGGTGCGCATGGGGGGGATGGGGCTGCGGAACTGGGCTCGTGAGGAAGCGTCAAAGGTGTGCACGTCGTGGCAACGAGCGGCTCATCTGCGGGGATGCGGGTCGTACGGATGAATCACGCATATGCACTGCCATAGGCCAAAGGCGCGTACGGGCAGCCGTACGCGCCTTTGGCCGGAGCCGGGGGGATCAGGTGCCGGAGAGCGGCATCGTCGCCGCGACGAGGAGTCCGCGCCCGCAGGCGCGTTCCAGGGCGTCGCGCAGCAGGTCCTCGCGGGGCTGCTGGCCGATGGTGCCGTGCGGGGCGGCGTACACGTACACCTCGTTCGACCGGTTGACCGCCTGGCGCCAGCCCTCGCTCACCGCGAGCGGCTGGTGCGCCTGCCACCACGCGCCGGCGGAGCCGGGCTGCAGGATGGCGTGCAGCTGCCCCATGGCCAGCAGCACGGACCAGCCGGGCAGCGGGGAGGGCGGTGTGGACAGGTCGTTCACGGGGAGGAAGCCCTGCTCGATGAGGATCGGCAGGAAGTCGTCGCCGGGGCCGCTTTCGCCGGGCCGGGCGATCGGGCCGGTGGGCTCGATGACCAGGGCCGGGCACACCTCCTCCTTGATGAGGACGAGGCCGCAGGTGATGCCGAGCACCGCCTGGCGCGGAGCGGCGGCCGCCGCTCCGCCGGCCGGCTCCTCACCGGCGATGCTCTGCACCGCTCCCTGCAGTTGCTCCTCCGAGACGGGCACGACCTGGGAGGGGATGCAGGTCGCGTGGGCGAAGGCGAGCACGGCGGTCTCCTCGCCGACGAAGAGCACCGTGCTGGTGCGCTCCGTGGCGGTGTCCCCCGGGGTACGGCAGGAGGTGCAGTCGTACGTGCCGGGCGCGCTGTCGCCCGCCAGCAGGCGTGCCGCCTCCTCATCGCCGATCTCGGCTCGTACCTCGTCGCTGACGTCGAGCATGGGCGGCACTGAAGCCTCCTTGAAATGTACGGCTACGGGCTCCTTTGCCGGGCCTCGCCCGGCACATAGTGACAACGGCCGATCTGTGGCGGGAGTCACGGCCTTCTTGGCGCGTGCTCGTGCGTCCGCGTGCGGAGGGTGAGCGGCGGTACGGAGCCGGTCACTCCAAGTCCCACCTTTCACCCCGGGAAGCCTCCGTGCCTATGAGTCGGGTCACATGGCGCATATGCGCTGTGCGGATATGCCGCAAAAAACACCATCAATCCGGTGTCCTAAATAGGTCTTTACTCCCGGTAACCCTCAAGTGGCCTGCGGCGTAAGGGGTTTGTTTGGCGACGGAACGCGACCCTGCCTAGATTTGCCCGCCGTGTGCAGAGAGCACCACCCGGGAGGGCTCGCACGGAGGGTGACCGTGGATCCGAAATCCACCGGTCGGCGAGCGAAGGGGACGGGGGCCGCGCCGGATGCGTGGGGACCCCGTCCGTCGGGTGCCGTACCGGAGGTACGGCGCCATGGGGGAACCCCGGGTCCGTGGAGAGGGATTCCATGGCCGTATCAGCCAAGTACCGTCAGTCCGCAGTCGTAGCCGGCGTCACCGTGCTGACCCCGCTGGCCCTCATGGCCGTCGCGGGGCCCGCGAAGGCCGCCGACGGCGGGGTCTGGGACCGCATCGCGAGCTGCGAGAGCGGCGGGAACTGGCACATCAACACCGGCAACGGGTACTACGGAGGACTCCAGTTCTCGGCCGGGACCTGGCGCGCCTACGGCGGCACCGCGTACGCGGCGACCGCCGACCGGGCGAGCCGTGAGCAGCAGATCGCCGTCGCCGCCAAGGTGCAGCGGGCGCAGGGCTGGGGCGCCTGGCCCACCTGCTCCGCCCGCGCCGGTGCCTACGGGAGCGCACCCGCCCGCGGCACCGCCCCGGCCGCGCCCAAGGCGAAGCGGCACACCGCCCCGGCGCCCGCGCAGCAGTCGCGCGGCAGCGGCGGCCACGCCGACCGCGGGCAGGGTCGGGCGAAGGGGCACGGCAACTACAGCGTCCGCGGCGGCGACACCCTGAGCGGCATCGCGGCCGCCCACGGGACGACCTGGAAGAAGCTGTACGCCGTCAACCGGACCGTGATCGGCGCCGACCCCAACCTGATCTACCCGGGACAGCGGCTGTCGGTCTGACCTCCCGCGCACTCCCGGCCCACCCGGCGGCCGTGCTCCGACCGGGTGGGCCGGGGGGCGCGCACGGCGCGGCGGGCGACGGCGCCCGCCGCACCGTGCCTAGCCTGGCCCGCATGTCCCGTCCCCGCCGTCTCGCGGTGACCGCTTTCGCTCTGCTCGCCTCGTGGGCGGCCCTGGCTCCCGGAGCGCGGGCCGACGGGCACGCCCCCGTCTGGCTGGAACTGGCGACCTGCGAGAGCAGCAACCGCTGGAAGACCAACACCGGCAACGGCTTCTACGGTGGGCTGCAGATCTTCCAGCCCACCTGGGTCGAGCACGGCGGTCTCGACCTGGCCGCCAGGCCCGACCGTGCGACCCCCGACCAGCAGATGACCGTCGCCGAGGAGATCCTCCGCGACCAGGGCTGGGAGGCCTGGCCGACCTGCGCGCAGCGCCTGCGGCTGGCCGGCCGGGCGCACGCGGTCCAGTCCGGCGAGACCCTGGAGGGCGTCGCCCGGCGCTTCAACGTCAGCGGCGGCGCGGCCGAGCTGTACCGGCTCAACCAGGACGTCATCGGCTCCGACCCGACCCGCCAGCTCACGCCCGGGACGCTGCTGCGCCTGCCGCGCTGAGCCCTGTGGACCCCGGCCGGGAACGGCGGGTCCTGGCGGGTCCTGGTCATGATGTGCCTGAATTCGTGTCATCTTATGGTCATCTCAACCGATTAGTGGAAATACGTCGTGTGCGGCCATACCCTGAACGGTCCGTCCGCCCTAGGCCGCGATGTGTGCGGCCCGCCGCTCCCGCCGCGCTCTCAGGTGCTTGCCGAACCGTCCGTCACCTGTCGGGCCCGTCCGTCCGTAGCCCGGTGGAGTGACGCGGTGAGCGGCCGCCGGGGCGGCTGGGTGACGGAGGGGGGCGACATGGAGCGCAATTGCTCCGACGTGCCGCAGCTGGGCCATCGTGCCTGACGGGCGCGATCCGGAAGGATACCGACCGGTCACGGGGACATCACAGTACGTACATGGCGAGGGGCAGGGAAGGTGGACGAACGCAACCTAAGGGCCGGGGCGATCGTCTTGCGTGCACGAAGTGCGGGCGGGAGTCCGCGGGGAGCGGGAGAACGCGGGGACGCATGCGCATTTCCATACTGATTCACAACGCCTACGGGGTCGGTGGCACCATCCGCACGACCTACAACCTGGCCGGCGCCCTGGCCGAGCGCCACGAGGTCGAGATCGTCTCCGTGTACCGCCACCGCGACGAACCTTCCTTCTCCCTCGCCCCGCAGGTCCGGCTGAGGCACCTGGTGGACCTGCGCAGGAGCAGCGACACCTGCGACCTCGACGACCCGCTGTACCACCGGCCGGCGAAGGTCTTCCCCTCCGGTGAGAACCGCTACGAGCAGTACAGCGCCCTCACCGACCAGCGGATCGCCGCCCACCTCGCGGCCCTCGACGCCGACGTCGTCATCGGCACCCGCCCCGGGCTGAACGTCCACATCGCCCTGCAGGCGCCGCGTCACGTCGTCCGGATCGCACAGGAGCACCTGACGCTCGACACCCACTCGCTGGCGCTGGTGCTCAGGCTGCGCCGGCTCTACCCCCGGCTGGACGCGGTCACCACCACGACCGAGGCCGACGCCGTCTCCTACCGCCGCAGACTGTGGCTGCCCGGCGTACGGGTGCTCGCCCTGCCGAACAGCGTCCCCGACCCGGGTGTCGTGCCCAGCGCCCTGGACGCCAAGTACGTGGTCGCGGCGGGCCGGCTGGCCCCGGTGAAGCGTTACGGCGACCTCATCAGGGCCTTCGCCAAGGTCTCGGTCGAACACCCGGATTGGGGCCTGCGGTTATACGGCACCGGTGGGCAGAAGGAGAAGCTGGAACAGCTCATCGAGCGCCTGGAACTCGGCGACCGGGTGACGATGATGGGGATAGTGACGCCGATCGAGCCGGAGATGGCCAAGGGCTCGCTGCTCGCGGTCTCCTCCAGCATGGAGTCGTTCGGCATGACGATCGTCGAGGCGATGCGCGTGGGGCTGCCGGTGGTCAGCACCGACTGCCCGCTCGGTCCCGGGGAGATCATCAGCGACGGGGTCGACGGCCTGCTGGTGCCGCCGCGTGACGTCGACGCCCTCGCCGCGGCGATGCTCCGGCTGATCAACGACGACGAGCTGCGCCGCCGGATGGGCCGGGCGGCCCTGGACAAGGGCGCCAGCTACGACCCCGCAGAGATCGCCAGGAGCTGCGAACGCCTGCTGGAGGAGCTGCTGGCCCGCCGGACGGGCCGCTCGGGGCGGCTGCGCGCGGCCGGGCGCCACGTCGGCGGACTGGGGATGGGCGTGCTGTACGCGGGCAAGGACCTCGCCCGCGCGGCGAAGCGCCGGGCCCGCAGGCTGCGCAAGAGGCTGCGGGCCGCGGTGCGCAGGCGGCTCGGCGGGCGGACGGGGAGGGGCTGAACCCCGGGCGGGTGACGGCGCTGCCGGTGCCGCGACCGCGCTCCGTCAGTCCTGGCCGCCGGCACCGGGCTCGACGGCGTCGCGGCGGCCGGTGGAGCGTGCCCGGTCGAGGGCGGCGACCTCCGGGTGGTGCAGGTCGAAGGCGGGGGACTCGGAGCGGATCTGCGGCAGCGTCGAGAAGTTGTGCCGTGGTGGCGGGCAGGAGGTCGCCCATTCCAGCGAACGGCCGAAGCCCCAGGGGTCGTCGACCTCCACGCGCCGGCCGTACTTGGCGGTCCGCCACACGTTGTAGAGGAACGGCAGGGTGGACAGGCCCAGCAGGAACGCCCCGATCGTCGAGATCGTGTTGAGCACGGTGAAGCCGTCCGCCGCCAGGTAGTCGGCGTACCGCCGGGGCATGCCCTCCACGCCGAGCCAGTGCTGGACGAGGAAGGTGGTGTGGAAGCCGACGAACAGCGTCCAGAACTGGATCCTCCCCAGCCGCTCGTCGAGCATCTTCCCGGTGAACTTCGGCCACCAGAAGAAGAAGCCGGCGAACATCGCGAAGACCACCGTCCCGAAGACCACGTAGTGGAAGTGGGCCACCACGAAGTACGAGTCGCTGACCTGGAAGTCCAGCGGGGGCGAGGCGAGGATGACCCCGGTGAGGCCGCCGAACAGGAAGCTCACCAGGAAGCCGACGGCCCACAGCATCGGTGTCTCGAAGGACAGCGAGCCGTGCAGCATGGTGCCGATCCAGTTGAAGAACTTCACCCCGGTCGGCACCGCGATCAGGAACGACAGCAGTGAGAAGAACGGCAGCAGCACGGCGCCGGTGACGAACATGTGGTGCGCCCACACCACCATCGACAGCCCGGTGATGGCCGTCGTCGCACCCACCAGCGTCGCGTAGCCGAACACCGGCTTGCGCGAGAACACCGGGATGACCTCGGTGATGATGCCGAAGAACGGCAGCGCGATGATGTAGACCTCCGGGTGGCCGAAGAACCAGAACAGGTGCTGCCACAGCAGCGCCCCGCCGTTGCCCGGCTCGAAGACCAGCGAGCCGAAGCGCCTGTCCGCCTCCAGCACCAGCAGCGTCGCCGCCAGCACGGGGAAGGCCATCAGCACCAGCACCGAGGTGAAGAGCACGTTCCAGGTGAAGATCGGCATCCGGAACATGGTCATGCCCGGTGCGCGCATCCCCACGATCGTCGCGACGAAGTTGACCGCGCCGAGGATGGTGCCGAAGCCCGACAGTGCCAGCCCCATGATCCACATGTCGGCGCCGATCCCGGGCGAGCGGGTGAGGCTGTTCAGCGGCGCGTAGGCGAACCAGCCGAAGGAGGCGCTCCCGGAGGGCGTCAGCAAGCTCCCCAGCACGATCAGCCCGCCGAAGAGGAACAGCCAGTACGACAGCATGTTCAGCCGGGGGAAGGCGACGTCGGGCGAGCCGATCTGCAGCGGCATGATCTCGTTGGCGAAGCCCGCGAAGGTCGGGGTGGCGAAGAGCAGCAGCATGACCGTGCCGTGGATCGTGAACAGCTGGTTGTAGCCGTCGTTCGACATCAGCTGCAGGCCGGGGCGGGCGAGCTCGGCGCGCATCAGCAGCGCCATGAGTCCCGCGGCGAGGAAGAAGCCGAACGACGTGATCAGGTAGAGGTGCCCGATCTTCTTGTGGTCGGTGGTGGTCAGCCAGTCCACCAGCAGGCGTCCCGGCCGCCGGGGCGCCGCCGCCCGGTCGGCCGCGGTCTGCGCTGCGTACGTCCCCATCGGCGCGTTCCCTCGCGGTAGGAGATCCTGTCGGCACTCGTTCTTGCGTACTGGCATCTTCCGTACAGTCTCGGGCAGACGACCCGTCATGTGACGGACCGGGACGGGACGGCCGTGCCGCGCGCCGTCGTTGCGCCATTGAGTGGAGGGTCGAACGAAAGTACGATAAAGGGGCCATGCCGTAGCGCAGCGAGGGGGCACCCCGTGACGCATCCGGACCACGACCGCGCGCTGGAGTGCGCGCTCGCCGCCGCGCGGCGCGGCTTCCCCGTCATCCCGCTGTCGCGGACCAAGCTCCCCGCGGTCCGTTCGCCGCACCGGGGGGAGACCGGGCGCGGGATGTGCCGCGGCCAGTGCGGACGGCTCGGCCACGGCGTGCACGACGCCGCCACCGAGCCCGCCCGGATAACCGAGCTGTTCGCGGCGGCCCCTTGGGCCAGCGGGTACGGGATCGCGTGCGGACGCTCACCGCACTACCTGATCGGCCTCGACCTGGACCGCAAGGACGGCGTCGACGGCGTGACCGACCTGGTGGACCTGGCCGCCCGGTGGGGCTTCGCCGTGCCGTGGACGCGCACGGTCATCACCCCGAGCGGCGGCCGGCACCTGTGGCTGCGCGGCCCGGCCGAGGCGATCGTGCCCAACTCCGTGCGCCGGCTCGGCAACGGGATCGACGTGCGCGGCAGCGGCGGCTACCTCGTGGGACCCGGCTCGGTGACCACCGCCGGGCTCTACCGCTGGGACCCGCCGACGGCCTCGATGCCGCCGGCCGCCGTGCCCAAGCGGCTGCTGCGGCTGCTGCTGACGACCCCCCAGCGCCGTGCCGCGCGCACCGCGACGGGCGCGACGGCGGCCGCCGGGTCCGCCGCCGGGTCGGGCGGGGGCACGGCCGAGCCGCTGATCCGCTTCGTGCTGGGCTCGTCGGTGGGGGAGCGCAACGAGCGGCTGTTCTGGGCCGCCTGCCGGGCGTTCGAGAACGGCCACGGCGACCGGGTCGCCGCGGAGATGGTCGGGGCGGCCGTCAGCACCGGCCTGTCGGAGCGCGAGGCGGAGTCGACGGTGGGTTCCGCCCGCCGGCATGTCCTGCGGGGGTCTGGCGGGCGGCGCTCGGCGAGAGCACTCTGACCCCATGACCTCTATCGCACCGAGGGCCGGCCGGGTCGCCGTCACCGAGGAGGCCGCGGGGCTGCTGCGGCGTCTCGCCGACCAGCACGGCCCGTTGATGTTCCACCAGTCCGGCGGCTGCTGCGACGGCAGCTCGCCCATGTGCTATCCGCGGGGGGAGTTCCTCACCGGGGACTCCGACGTGCACCTCGGCGACCTCGACGTCCTGGGCATCGACCCGGTGGCGGTGTGGATGTCGCGCGACCAGTTCGCCTACTGGAGCCACACGCATCTGACGATCGACGTGGTGCCGGGGCGCGGCAGCGGCTTCTCGCTGGAGGCGCCGACGGGCAACCGGTTCCTCATTCGGTCCCGGTTGCTGACGGATGAAGAGCTGTCGACGCTGGGGATGTGATGTGAGGGAAGTGTGTGGACCGTTTCCCGGAATTCCGTGGCGGCCGGTCCGGCGGCTTTTCGGCGGCCGGGTCCGCGAATTCGGCGGGTGATTGGAAAAGTCGCCCCCAAAGAGTGAACGGTGCACGCCAAACGCTGCCCTGGATTCTGTGACAGAAGTGTGACGATCAAGTCGGCCGCCGACTTCCGTCACGGCTCGTGTGCGCCTACGGTTGCTCTCATGGCAACCGATCCGAGTGCCGCACGGCAACCGCAGGACGAACCGGACACCTACGTCGGCCTCGGCGCCGACGAGGCCGAGCGCCGGGCCACCGAGCGTGGCTGGAGCATGGTGCGTGCCCTGCCGCCGGGCGCCGTCATCACCATGGAGTACCGGGTGGGCCGGCTCAACTTCACCGTCGAGGGCGGCCGGGTGACCCGCTGCTGGAGCGGCTGAAGGCCCCTCTCCCCGCATCCCCGCATCCCCGCACGACGAAGGCCCCGGCCGCCCCCGAAGAGGGGCGGCCGGGGCCTTCGTACGGGCGCGGGCGGGGCGGGAGGTGTGCGTACCTGCCCCGCGGGCCGTCAGCCGGTGGCGCCGCGGCCGCGGGCGACGCCGGCCTGGCCGATCGGTGCCGGGCGGCCGGGCCGGTCCGCGGGCGGGCGGCGGCTGCCGGCCGGGGTGACCGGGGTGCGTTCGTGGCGGGTGGTGTGCGGACGTGCCGGGTGGTGCGGTACGCCGGACGCGGGCGTCGTCGCGCGGCCGCTGAGAACGACGGGCTCGAGTACGCCGTCCGGGTTGTCGGAGAGCTGCGCGGAGGCCGGCGCCGCGTTCGTGGCGGAAGCCGTGGCGGGCGCCGTGCGGGTGCCGCGGCGGCGCGCCCAGGCGGCCGTGATCCGCTGCTCGGCCGAGGCCATCAACGGCTCGAACCAGGGCAGTGCCAGCAGGATCAGCAGGCCGGCCGCCCAGCCGAGCAGGACGTCGCTGACCCAGTGGGTGCCGAGGTAGATGGTGGTCATGCCGACGCCCAGCGCCAGCAGCGCCGCGATCACGGAGGTGACCCGGCGGACCCATGGGGTGGTGGCCAGATAGGCCAGGACCCCCCAGGTCACCACGGCGTTCGCGGTGTGACCGGAGGGAAATATATCGCCGCCGGCGAAGAGCTCGGCCGATCCGGCGCTGGTCGCGTAGTGCGGGCCGAGCCTGCCGAGGCCGTACTTCACCGAACCCACGGTGACGTTCAGCAGGAGCAGCGACGTCCCCAGCACCAGCAGCGGGTGCAGGGTGCGGTGGCGCCAGGCGCGCCAGCCCAGCCAGGAGGCGACGATCACGGCCGTCGGGCCGCGCTGGCCCAGGACCACGAAGTAGTCCAGGAACGCGTGGATCTGCGGCCACTGCTTGTAGGGCCGCCACATCATGACCTGCCAGTCCAGGGTCACGAGCTTGGACGTGGTCAGGACGGCTACGACGATGGCCACATAGGCCACGAGCGTCGATCCGAACAGCAGCACGCGTGTCCGGCTCATGCCCGGTGGCGCCTGGGCTGTCTCGGGCTCCTCCATGAGGCGAAGCTTGTCATCGGTACGCACTCAATCGACGTTACAGCGTGTGATGGCGGAGTTCGGCCGGAAGGCCGGGTTCGTAATGACGATGTGATGTGGACTGCGTCTCACTCCACCCATTGGCCGTAGTGCGGACGTGCACATTGAGCCGAATGCGGGAACTCCTTGATTTTATGTTTCGAAGTGCATGCGGAGGATCTTGGGAAATCACGCGTTCGATTTCCGCATGCTCTGTTTATCTGTGATTACCCGTCACTTCTCCTGGAGTTCGCCTGCCATTCCGGCAGGGCGGACGGGTTCCCCGCGCGCCGTTCGTCGCGGCACCGGATCGCAGCCGTGACCTGGGAGATTCCCGATCGGCGGGCGCGTGAACGCGCGCGGCGGGCGCACGCGTTGAACCGCGCGACCCGCGCTCGGGGTGCATGCGACCGGAACGGGCGGGTACACGCCACCGAGTCGGCGGGCGGGGCCGATCCGTTCCCGGCGGGAGGCCCGGTGCCGCCGTACCGGAAATGTCCGGCAGGTCTCCGGCGGATGGCCGTCGCGTGACGACGGCCACGTCGGAACGTGACCTGCGCCACCCACCATCGGCGCGGACTCGCGTAGTCTGACGACTTCACTCGCCCTCGTCGCTGGGTTCCCCCGGGACCGTCCCCTCGTCCTGCCCAGGGACACCGCGAGCGCACCGCTGGGAGGTACGTACATGACAGGGACGTCCTCGGCCGGCATTCCCGGGCCGGCCGCCGTCCCACGGCACACTCGGCCGGTCAACCGCTGGACCGTGCTGATCGTCCTCTGCGTCAGCCTGCTGCTCGTCGCCCTCGACGCGACCGTGCTGCACGTCGCCGTTCCCGCGGTGAGCGAGGACCTGCGCCCCGGCGCGATAGAGCTGCTGTGGATCGTCGACGCCTATCCGCTCGTCGCCGCGTCCCTGCTCATCCTCTTCGGCACCCTCGGCGACCGCGTCGGAAGACGCCGGATCCTGCTGCTCGGCTGCACGATCTTCGCGGCCGCCTCGGCGGCGGCCGCCTTCGCGCCCGACCCGCGCGTCCTCATCGCGGCCCGCGCCCTGCTCGGCGTCGGCGGCGCGATGATCATGCCGGCCACGCTGTCGATCCTCCGGCAGGTCTTCCCCGACCGCCGTGAGCGGGCCGTCGCCATCGGCGTGTGGAGCGCCGTCGCGGCCGTCGGCGCCGCCGTCGGGCCGGTCCTCGGCGGCTTCCTCGTCGAGAACTTCTGGTGGGGCTCGGTCTTCCTGGTCAACATCCCCCTGATGGCCGTCATCCTTCCGGTGGCCCGCTGGCTGCTGCCGGAGTCCCGAGGCGAGCTGGACGGCCCCTGGGACGTGCTGGGCGCGGTCATGGCCGCGCTGGGCATCCTCGGCGCCATCCTCGGCGTCAAGAGGGTCGGCGGCGGCGCGGCCCCGTACGAGCCCTCCGCGCTCGTCCCGCTGCTCGTGGGCCTGACCCTGCTGGCGCTGTTCGTGCGCCGGCAGCGCAGGCGCGAGCACCCGCTCATCGACATACGCATGTTCGTCAGGCCCGCCTTCGGCACCTCCGTCGGCTGCATCGTGCTGGCGCTGCTCGCCCTCGTCGGCCTGGAGCTGATCGCCGTCCAGTACCTGCAGCTGGTCCTCGGCCTGAGCCCCCTGCAGACGGGGCTGCGGCTGCTGCCGCTCACCCTCGCGGCCATGGGCGCCGGCCTCCTGGGCTCCCGGATGCTCGGCCGCTTCGGGCCGCGCGTCATGGTGAGCTCCGGTTTCGTCCTCACCGCCTGCGCGGTGCTCGTGCTGACCCTCATGGGCCAGCACGACCGGCCGGGCGTGCTGACCACGGGCTTCGTCCTGCTCGGCTTCGGGCTGGAGACCACGCTCTTCGGCGCGTACGAGTCCATGCTCAGCGACGCCCCCGCCGAGCAGGCGGGCGGCGCCGCCGCGATCGGCGAGACCTCCTACCAACTGGGCGCCGGCATCGGCATCGCGCTGCTGGGCAGCGTCATGAACGCCGCCTACGCCCCCGGCGTCGCCCGGGTCCCCGGGGTGCCGGCGGACGCCCGCCTCTCGGCCGGGAAGTCGCTCGGCGAGGCCTACGAGGTCTCCGACCACCTCGGCGGTACCGCCGGAGCCTCCCTGCGGCACGCCGCACGGCACGCCTTCGTCCACGGGATGCACATCACCCTGGTGGTCAGCGCCGGTCTGCTGCTGCTCGGCGCGGTCGCCGCGCTGCGGCTGCCCCGCCGCATGGAGTGCGGCACGGAGGCGTCCCAGCGGTCCGCCGCCCCCGGGATCCCGGCACCGCGCGAGCACGCCCTGGCCGGGGCCGACGTGTCGCGCTGAGCACACCGTCGGGGGCTTTACCCGCCCCCGCCACGGAAGTAGCTTCGTCCGCGAAGCGCAGTGATCACCGGAGAGGACGACGATGTCCACTGGAAAGCCGCAGTTCGACCCGTACGACCCGCTCGGCGTCGACGACCTGCTCGACGACGAGGACCGCGCCGTGCGGGACACCGTGCGCGGCTGGGCCGCCGACCGCGTGCTGCCGTACGTGGCGGACTGGTACGAGCGCGGCGAGCTGCCCGGGATCCGCGAGCTGGCCCGCGAGCTCGGCTCGATCGGCGCGCTGGGCATGTCGCTGACCGGCTACGGCTGCGCGGGCGCCACCGCCGTCCAGTACGGCCTCGCCTGCCTGGAGCTGGAGGCCGCCGACTCCGGCATCCGCTCGCTCGTCTCCGTGCAGGGCTCGCTGGCGATGTACGCCATCCACCGGTACGGCTCCGAGGAGCACAAGCAGCACTGGCTGCCCCGGATGGCCGCCGGCGAGGTCATCGGCTGCTTCGGGCTCACCGAGCCCGACCACGGCTCCGACCCGGCGGGCATGCGCACCCACGCCAAGCGCGACGGTTCCGACTGGGTCCTGAACGGCCGCAAGATGTGGATCACCAACGGCTCGGTCGCCGGCGTCGCCGTGGTGTGGGCCCGCACCGACGAGGGCATCCGCGGATTCGTCGTGCCCACCGGCACCCCCGGGTTCTCCGCCCCCGAGATCAAGCACAAGTGGTCGCTGCGCGCCTCCGTCACCAGCGAGCTGGTCATGGACGACGTACGCCTGCCCGCCGACGCCGTGCTCCCCGAGGTCACCGGCCTGCGCGGCCCGCTCAGCTGCCTGAACCACGCGCGCTACGGGATCGTCTGGGGTGCCATGGGCGCCGCGCGCAGCAGTTTCGAGGCCGCCCTGGAGTACTCCCGCACCCGTGAGCAGTTCGGCCGGCCCATCGGCGGCTTCCAGCTGACCCAGGCCAAGCTCGCCGACATGGCGCTCGAACTGCACAAGGGCATCCTCCTCGCCCACCACCTCGGACGGCGCATGGACGCGGGCACGCTCCGTCCCGAGCAGGTCAGCTTCGGCAAGCTCAACAACGTGCGCGAGGCGATCGAGATCTGCCGCACGGCCCGGACGATCCTGGGCGCGAACGGCATCTCCCTGGAGTACCCCGTCATGCGGCACGCCACCAACCTGGAGTCCGTGCTCACCTACGAGGGCACCGTCGAGATGCACCAGCTCGTGCTCGGCAAGGCGCTCACCGGCCTCGACGCCTTCCGGTAGGCGGGCGGGCAGGCCGTGGCATCGGCGCCGGGTCCCGGCGCCGACGCCACGGGTCAGTTCTGGTTGAAGAAGCCGTCGCCGCCGCGCTTGCTGTCGGCGTTGACGACCAGGTAGTCGGGCGGTGTCAGCAGGAACACCCGGTTGGCCACGCGGTCGATGGAACCGCGCAGGCCGAAGGTGAGGCCGGCCGCGAAGTCGACGACGCGCTTGGCGTCGGCGGGGTCCATCGCCGTCAGGTTGACGATCACCGGGACGCCTTCCCGGAACAGCTCGCCGATGCCGCGGGCGTCCCGGAAGCCGTCCGGGGTGACCGTCGCGATCCGGCGGCCCTGTTCCTCCGCCGAATCGGAGGCCACGCGCACGCGGGGGTCGGTGACCCAGGAGTCGGGGGAGGACGTCTCGGCGCCGTCGCCGTAATCGGCGTAGTCCTCGTCGTAGTACTCCTCGGCGCTGTTGTCGTCGACGAGTCCCAGCCAGGCGCTCGCCCGTCGTACCGATCCCATGGACGCCTCCTCTCGCACGCGGTCAGTTTGCCGTCCGCACCCCTATGGTCGTCCATGATGCGGATGATGCGCCAAGCGGATACCCACCGTGGGGTGGATTCGTGACAGACCTGGTGCATAAATCGCACTAGTGGCCCCCAGGTACCCCGTGGAATATGGCTCCTGACGGATCATCGGAAAGGGTCCCGCTCGGTAGGGTGATGGCTCACCGCCGGACAGCCGAACGGGCGGCGTACAGAACGACCAGCCGATGACGTGTTCCATTGCTGCGAATGACGTACGGGGGATTGTGATGTTCGGAATCGTCAGACCATGCCGGCACCGGCTGCCGGAGAAGCTGGCCATAGCGTGGACGGCCCATCTGTGCGGCCTCTGCCTCGCCCTGAGGGACGACCACGGGCAACTGGCCAGGGTCGCCACGAATTACGACGGGCTCATCGTCTCGGTGCTGGTGGAGGCCCAGGCCGGGTGGACGGAGGACGGACGCCGTACCGCCGGGCCGTGCCCGCTGCGCGCGATGCGGACCGCGCCGGTGGCCAAGGGGGAGGGTGCGCGGCTGGCCGCGGCGGTCTCGCTGGTGCTGGCCTCGGCGAAGATGCGCGACCACATGGCGGACGGCGACGGTCTGCTGGCGCGCCGTCCGGTCGCCGCGGCGGCGCGCACGGTCGCCCGGCGCTGGGACCGGGCGGGGGCGGTGACCGGTTCGGGGCTCGGCTTCGACACCGCGGTGCTGGTGGACGCCGTGGGCCGGCAGGCCGGCGTCGAGGCGGCCGCCGGGCCCGGTACCTCCCTGCTGACCGTCACCGAGCCCACCGAGACCGCCACCGCCGCCGCGTTCGGCCACACGGCGGTGCTGGCCGGACGCCCCGGCAACCGCGCCCCGCTGGAGGAGGCGGGCCGGCTCTTCGGCCGCCTCGCCCACCTGCTGGACGCGGTGGAGGACCTGGACGCCGACGCGGCGGCGGGCGCGTGGAACCCGCTGACCGCCACCGGGACGAGCGCGGACGAGGCGCGACGGCTGTGCGACGACGCGGTGCACGGGGTCCGGCTGGCGCTGCGTGACGTGGAGTTCGCCGACGGCGCGCTCGCCCACGTCCTGCTCGCCCACGAACTGCGCCGTTCCGTGGACCGCGCGTTCGGGGCCTCGTGCGCCCACCACCCGGGACCCGGCGGCCCCGGCGGGCCGGTGCAGTCGCCCTGGCTGACCCCCGGCCCCCCGCACCAGCCGGGCCCCCGCCGCGGGCTGCTCGCGGGCTGCGCGGTGTTCGCGGGGCTCTGCTGCACGTGCCAGATCTGCTGCCGGGACCACTACGACGACCCCTGGAGCGGCAAGCGGCGCGAAGGCTGGTGCTCCAACTGCGATTGCTCCGGCTGCGACTGCGGCTGCGGTGACGGCTGCTGCTGCGACTGCGACTGCTGCGGCTGCGACTGCTGACGGGCCGTGCGGCCCGTTCCCCGCGACGGTGGCGCCGGAGGCGCGGGCGGTCGCGTCTCCGGCACGGGCCGCTGTCGCTCCCCCGTGGGGGCGCGACAGCGGCGCCGGGGCCATGGCGAGGTGGCGTGAGGGTCGGGCGGCGTCCTGCGGCGCTGCCAGCCGGGGAGGGCGTGACCCAGCGAGAGCGGCGGGCGCGCGTCGGGGGCCGTGCGGCGCTGGGGTGGCGTGCGGCGGAGTTGCGCCCGGCGCCCCGCCGAACGGGCGCGGCGCAGCCGCCCGTTCGCGCCAAACCGGGGGCGGGGCTCGGGGGTGG
>NZ_JARAVK010000069.1:0-40026 GCF_033792765.1 Streptomyces sp. PA03-6a
CAGCTGCTTGTCGAGCGTCCCGGCGCTGACGTAGGGCAGGACGGCGTCGGGGTACACGTAGGTGGCCCCGTCGACGACCGCCCGGTGGAATCCGGTGGTCGTGCCGTTCGCACCTTGGAAGGACCGGACGGTGGTGCCGTCGGCGGCGGTGCCGATCGTCACCTTGTCGCCGGTGATGAGGGTGACGGTGTGCGTGCCGCCGTTGCCGGGTGGCCGTTGTGCGGCGCCGGCGGCGGGCCCGCGACCGGCGGGGTCCGCGGATACGGCGGCCGTGGCCGGTATGACCCCGAGTGCCAGGGCGGCGACCACGCCGAGCGTGATCGCCCCGGACCTGGTCCGGGGGATGTGAACCGTGGGCAAGGAAACTCCTCAAGCCATGTGAAGAGTGGACGGCCATTGATCTTCGAGGCGTCCCCGTCTCCGCTCAAGGGCCTGGGGCGTCGCTCTTGTGCCATGGCACAGTTGTGTCATCACGAGGCCGCCCGAACGCCGTCGTGTGCCGACAAGACCCGCTATGACCGGGAGTTCGGGGACACGGCCGCGGGCAGCTTCGTGCGGTGCCGGATCCATCCGGTCCGGCCGCGTGGATGGCCGTGGACGTACGCGGAGGGCAACGTCACCAGGCCCCGGCCACGTGCCGCGGAGCTTGGTGGCCCGTCAGGAATGCCCAGGGACGGCGACGTTGGGGATCCACCGGTCCCGGGCCTGCCGGCGATCTCCGGGTGTTCTCGGCCTCCGGAGTCGACTTGACCGCAAGGACGACCGCGAGGTGCTCCGGCCGTTCCCTGACGTAATCTCACCTACGGTGCCGGAGCCGCATGTTGTCGCACCCAGACGGGCAACGGCGCCGCCCGTCACCAGTCGCGGGCCGCCTCCAGGAGCCGTTCGCGTACGGCGGTGACCGGCGCACGGGCGGGCGCGCCCGCCCGTGAGACCAGGAAGCCGGTGTTGATGGGCGGGTCCTCCGGCGTCAGCAACTCCACCAGCGCGCCGGACGCCAGCTCCGCCTCGCACAGGTAGCGGGGGAGCACCGTCGCACCCCCGCCTGCGACGACGGCGGCGAGCACCCCGCGCAGGTCCGGGACGACGACGGCGGGCCGGGCGGTCAGACGCGTACGGAAGACGTGGCGCCAGTAGCGGCGCAGGATGGGCAGGTCCTCGGCGTACGCCACCAGCGGGACCTCGCGCAGCGGGCCGGGGTCGTCGCAGGTGAGCTGCCCGATCCCGGCGGCCCATTCCGGCGTCGTCACCAGGACGAACTCCTCGTCCATCAGCGGGACGGCGGCCAGGGAGCGGCCGCGCGGCCGCACCGCCGACAGGACGAGATCGAAGCGGCCGCCGTGCAGGCCCTCGAGCAGGTCCTCGGCGAGGCCGGTCGTGATGCGCAGCAGGACACCCCGGGCCGCCAGCGGCGCGAGGACGGGCAGCGCCCGGACGGACACCATCTCACCCGCGACCACACCGACGTCGCCGCCTACTGCCGCTCCAAGCTGGCGCTCATCTGCCACAGCCTCGACCTCGCCGATGAACCTTCCGGCACCGGCATCACCGTCAACAGCGTCCACCCGGCGACCTTCATGCCCACCGCCATGTCCCGGCGCTCGGGGATGGACGTCGTCGACTCCCTGGAGCAGGGCGTCGCGGCCACGCGGCGCCTGGTCGACGCCCCCGCGCTGGCGGGCGTCACAGGCCGGTACTTCGAGGGCGAGAAGGAAGCCCGGGCGGCCGCCGAGGCCTACGACCCGGAGTACCGCCGGCGCCTCGCCGCGGTGACCGCGTCGCTGCTCTGACCCGGTCGGCCCGCCGGTGCCGGGGTCGTCCGCCCGGCAGTGGTCGTGGTTTCGACGCCCGCCCCACGGGCACGCGCCGGTTGAGAGGCCGTGGAGGTGCCGAGATGAGCGCCGGAGAGAAAGCCAAGGCGAAGATGGAACAGGTCGTCGGGAAGACCGTGCGGAAGGCGGCCCACGCGGTGCACAAGGAAACGCTCGCGGCCAAGGGCGCCGCCCTCGAATCGCGCGGCAGGATGCGGGGCGCGAAGGAGAGGACCAAGGACGTCTTCAAGCACTGACGACCAGCCCTGACGAAGCCGTCGGGCGGTGGCCGCAGCCCGGTCGTGCCGTCCGGCCGGATGGCGCAGGGGCTCGGTGCTGCTCTTGCCGGCGAGCCGTGTCGAGGGACTGAGGCCCGCCGCCTTCGACCGCAAGATAACCAGCGACACGTATCTGAGCCGGGCGGGGGCCGCGGCCGGCGGCTTTCACGCCGCAGCAGTTCCCGGACCGGCTCCCGTGCCGAGGTACGCCCGCCGCGTCAGGACGGCTCGGCGGGGTGCTCCGGATCGAGGGCGGCCGCAAGGAAACGTTCCCTGTCGACGACGGCCCGGTCGATCTCGCCCGTCGCGACGAGCCGGCCCCAGTCGTCGACGGCCCGCACCCGGAAGGTGAGGCGCCGGCCGGTGGGGGAGGGCGGAGGCTCGGCGAAGACGTCGACCTTGCCGCCGACCGGTGTGGCGCGGACGTGCTGGATCCGCAGTGCCGTTCCCACCGTCGTCTGGCCCGCCGCCGTGAAGGGTGCCGCGGCGTGCACCGTCTCCGCCTCCAGCCAGGCGACGAGCTGCGGCGTGGACAGGACGGGTACGTCGCCGCTGCCCACCGTCGTCGCGGTGTCGGCATCGGTCACCTCGTAGCGCATGCCACCAACGCTAGTACCGTCACCGCCCTGCTCCGCGGCAGCCACGTCCGGCCGGACCTCCAACTCGACGGCGGGGCGGGCGACTAGCGCCCCGCGGGCCCCGCGGAGTCCAGCCACCGGGCGAGCACCGCCGCCTCGCTGTGGTCGACGTCCTTGGTGGCGGTGAGCAGGGTGACCTTGTCGTGGGCGGCGAGGTCGCGCAGGTGCTCGACGGCCGGCCGGTGCTCGGGGTCCTCCAGTTCGGCGAGGTACCGCTCGCGGAACTCGGCGAAGCGTTCCGTGTCGTGGTGGTACCAGTGACGGAGGTCGGCCGACGGTGCCACGTCGCGGAGCCACTCGTCGAGGTGGGCCCGCTCCTTGCTCACGCCCCGGGGCCACAGCCGGTCGACGAGGACGCGTTTGCCCTCCTGGGACGAGGCGTCCTCGTAGATCCTCCGGTAGCCGAACCGTCCGGCCATGGCCGTCGTCACCTTCCCCGGTCGCGGTACCCCCGCGATCTTCACTCTATCGGCGGTGCGGCGCCGCGGCCCGTCCGGAAGGGCGGCGGCCGCGGCCGGGCTCAGCCTGCCTGGTCCAGCTGCTGCTCCGACCAGATGATCTTCCCGAGTTCCGTCGGCCGGCTGCCCCAGCGGGAGGACAGCTGCGCCACCAGGAAGAGTCCGCGGCCGCCCTCGTCGAAGGTGCGCGCCCGGCGCAGGTGAGGGGCGGCGTTGCTCCCGTCGGTGACCTCGCAGATCAGCGAACGGTCCTTGATGAGCCGCAGGCGGATCGGGGCGCGTCCGTGCCGCAGGGCGTTGGTGACCAGCTCGCTGACGATGAGCTCGGTGGCGAAGGCCCGGTCCTCCAGCCCCCAGGCGGCGAGTTTCGCGGTCGTCCCCTCGCGTACCGCGGCGACGGCCGAAGGATCGGCCGGCACGTCCCAGTGGGCGACGTCGGCCCCGTCCAGCGCGCGGGGCCGCGCGACGAGCAGCGCGGCGTCGTCGCTGCCGTCCCCGGGCGGCAGGGCGCCCATGATGTCGTCGCAGACCGCCGTGATCGAGGACGTGGCCGTGGCGAGGGACGTCTGGAGCCTGGCGATCCCCTCGTCGAGGTCCTGGTGCCGGGATTTGACCAGCCCGTCGGTGAACAGGACGAGCAGGCAGTCCTTGGGCAGGGTGACCTCGGCCGACTCGAACGGGAGCCCCCCGAGGCCCAGCGGAGGTCCCTCCGGGAGTTCCACCCGGCTGCTCGTGCCGTCCGGCAGCACGAGCAGCGGTTCCACGTGGGCGGCCCGGGCCATCCGGCACCGGCGCGAGACGGGGTCGTACACCGCGTAGAGGACCGACGCCCCGACTTCCGGATCGGGGGCGTTGGCCTCCGTCTCCTGGTCCAGCCGGTTCACGATGTCGTCGAGGCGGGTGAGCAGTTCCTCCGGCGGGAGGTCGATGTCCGCGAGGGTACGCACGACCGAACGCAGGCGTCCCATCGTCGCGGCCGCACGCACCCCGTGCCCGACGACGTCGCCCATGACCAGGGCGACGCGTGCGCCGGACAGCGGGATCACGTCGAACCAGTCGCCGCCCACCCCCGCGGCGAGGTCGGCGGGCCGGTAGCCGTAGGCGGCGTCGACCGCGTTCTGGGCGGGCGGTTCCCTGGGCAGCAGGCTCTGCTGCAGCGTCAGGGCGGTACTGTGCTCGCGCTGGAAATTGCGGGCGTTGTCGACCGAGATGGCGGTCGTGGCGGCCAGTTCCTCGGCGAGCAGCAGGTCGTCGGAGTCGAACGCCGTCCCGAGGCGCAGGAACGTCACCACCCCCAGGGTGCCGCCCCGGGCCGTCAGCGGCACGCAGATGGCCCCTCCGCGCGCGTCCCGGTCGAAGCCGCCCTCCTGCCCGGCCCAGGCCGCGGCCTCGTGCGGCAGGTCGACCCGTACGGCCCTGCGCTCGGCCAGGGCACGACCGGGCAGGGACCGGCGGTCCACCACGTGCCAGGAGGGTGAGGGCGGGGGCAGCGCGCGGCCGCTCGCCGCCGCGAGCCGGACCTCCACCGGGTCGCGGGAGGCCGCACCGCGGGCTCCGAGCGCCTGGGGCAGCAGATGCACCATGGCGACGTCGGCGAGGTCGGGCACCGCGAGCTCGGTGAGCTCCTGGGCCGTGCTTCCCACGTCGAGCGAGAGACCGATGCTGCGCCGGGCGTCGTTGAGGAGGATCAGGCGCCGGCGGGCCCAGAATTCCGCGGAGTTCTCGCGTGCCATGGAGCACAGGCCCACCACGGTGCCGTCCTCGTCCCGGAGGGGGTCGATGTGGAGGGCCCATTCATGGGGTCGCTTTTCCCCGGGCACCTGCTCGTGGGTGACGACGTACTGCGTCGTTCCGGTGTCCCGGGCGCGGCGGAGCGCCTCCTCGACGGCGTAGTGCTGGCTGTCGGGGGTGAGGATCTCCGTGAGCCGGCGTCCCCGCATGCGGTCGACGTCGGCGTTGAAGAGCCGGCAGGTGAGTTCGTTCGCCCACTGCAGGCGCAGTCCGGGCGACCACACGACGATGGCGGCGGACGACTGGGACCAGGCCCGCTCCAGCATGCCGCCGCCGCGGTCGTCGTCCGCCGACGGACCGGACGGCCCGCTGACGAACCAGACGGTGGACCTGCCGTCGGCGGACGCCGGCCGGATCAGGACCTCCACCTCCACGGGACGGCCCGCCTTGTCCCGGAGCACGGCCCGGTCCTCCCAGCGGCGGCCGGTCAGGCCGATCGCCAGGGCCTGGCGCGCGTCGTCGTCGGCGAGGTCCAGCGCGGGCCGGCCGATCACCTCGTCCCTGCGGTAGCCGAGGATGCTCTCGGCCCCCGCGCTCCAGCCGTCGACGCGTCCCTCGGGGTCGACGGAGATGACCGCCCCTCGGTGCGCTGCCGGACCCCGGTGTGTGCCCCCCGATTCCGCTCCGTGCATATGCAGATCGTCTCGTCCATGGCCATGGGCGAGGAGGCTCGCCCCCTCAGGGGAGAACCGCTGCGATGGGCGGCAGATTCCCCTGTGCCCGTGACGGGCCCGGGGCCGGGCCCGGGATCAGGCCTGGCCCGCGGCGGTGCGGGTGTCGCCGTGGGCCTGCTCGATGCGCCGGGCGGCCTCCTCGGCGGTGGCGCCGGTCAGCAGCATCACGATGGCCGTCTTGGCGTGGCCGCCCGCGGCGCTCAGGGCCTCTGCGGCGATGTCGGGGTCGGCGCCGGTGGCCTGCACGACCATGCGCCGGGCGCGGTCGACGAGCTTGTTGTTGGTGGCGCGCACGTCGACCATGAGGTTCCCGTAGACCTTGCCGAGGCGGACCATCGCGGCGGTGGAGAGCATGTTGCAGACCATCTTCTCCGCGGTGCCGCCCTTGAGCCGGGTGGAGCCGGTGAGGATCTCCGGGCCGGTGGGCACCTCGATCGGGACGTCGGCGTAGCGGCTGACGAGGGCGTCGCGGTTGCAGGCCACGGAGACGGTGACGGCGCCCCGCGTCGCGGCGTGCTTGAGGCCGCCGATGACGTACGGGGTGCGGCCGCTCGCGGCGAGGCCGACGACGGTGTCCCGGTCGCCGACGCCGATCTCGTCCAGGTCGGCGATCGCCCTGGCGGGCTCGTCCTCGGCACCCTCGACGGCGACGATGAACGCGCCCGGGCCGCCGGAGAGCAGGCCCACGACCTGCTCGGGCGCGGTGCCGAAGGTCGGCGGGCACTCGACGGCGTCGAGCAGGCCGATGCGGCCGCTGGTGCCGGCGCCGAGGTAGATCAGGCGGCCGCCGCGGCGCAGGGACTCGGTGATGGCCTCGACGGCGGTGCCGATCTCGGGGAGTGCCTCGCGGACGGCGAGGGCGACGGTCTGGTCCTCGGCGTTCATCACGGACAGGAGTTCGGAGACCGGCATGCGGTCCAGTTCGGCGGTCCGCTCGTTGCGGGTCTCGGTGCCGAGTGTGCTGAGGTCCACGGCGCGGTCGTCCTTTCGGTGGTGCTGGTGGTGCCGGGGTGTGGTGCGGGGCCGGCGGTCAGTCGTCCGCCGGGGTGCGGCGCTGTGGCTGCGGGCGCCTGCGGCGTTGCACGGCCCCGTAGGTCTTCTGCAGCGCCGCGGTCGTGGCGTCGTAGGAGCGCTGGGCGACGCCGACGAACAGGCAGTCGATCACAGCGAGTTGGGCGATCCGGCTGACGGTCGCGCCGGACCGGAAAGGGGTCTCGCGGGCGCAGGTGGCGAGCACCAGGTCGGCTCCGTCGGCCAGGGTGGAGCCCGGGACGTTGGTGAGGGCGATCGTGGTGGCGCCGCGTTCTGCGGCCGCCTGCAGGGGCTCGACGGTGTCCTCGGTCTCCCCGGAGTGGGAGATGGCCAGGGCGACGTCGCCGGGGCCGAGCAGGGCGGAGGCGGTCAGGGCCGCGTGGCGGTCGGTCCAGATGAACGCCATGTGGCCGATGCGGTGCAGCTTCTGGTGCAGGTCCTGGCCGACGAAGGCGCTGGCGCCGACGCCGAAGATGTCCACGCGCCGGGCGCCCGCGACGGCGTCGACGGCGCGGCCGAGCGCCTCGATGTCCAGTCCGGCCCCGGAGTCCTCCAGGGCGCGGACCTCGTTGTAGACGATCTTGTGGACGATCTGTTCGAGGGTGTCGGTGGCGCTGATGTCGGTGCCCGGGGTCGGGCGCTCGCCGCCGAGCGCGTGCTCGCGGGCGGCGGCCGCGGCCAGCGCGAGCCGCAGTTGCGGGTAGTTGCCCAGTTTCATCGTCCGGCAGAACCGCATGACCGTGGCGACCGAGGTGGTGGCGCGTTCGGCGAGGGCGCTGATGGACAGCTCCGCCGCCTGCGCCGGATCGGCCAGGACGGCTTCGGCCACCCGTCGTTCGGAGGGCGCCAGGCCGGGCAGGGCCGCGCGGATGCGCGCCAGGGTGTCGCCGCCGGTGGCGGACTCCTGGGCCGGCTGCGCGGCGGTGCGGGTCGGGTCCTGGGAGGCCATGGATGGGTTCCCTCCTGAGTGGGTGGCCTCAGCGTAACCACGCCCCGTCGGTTGCGTCAAAAATTTACGTGATGCATTTCGTGAAGTTACTTATTGACATACGGACGTCTGCCTTCCGATACTCGCTGCACCGCGATCCGCGCCGGTCACCGCCCACCGTGACCACCCGACGTGCCGGATCCCGTACGACACGAGGGCGTGCCGCATGACAGCAGCAGTGGCTGTGGACCTGGGGAAGACGGGCTGCCGTGCCGTGCTCACCGGCACGGACGGCACCGTCGGTCCCGTCCACGAGGTTCCGGGGGCCCCGGGACTCGCTGCCGAGGGCGGCGTCGAAGCGGCGCGCGCCGCCGTGCGTGCCGCCGTCCTGCCACTGATCGAGGGGTACGCCCCGGGCCGGCTCGCCGCTGTCTGCGTCGGCGCCGCCGGAGCGGCCGCGGCCCCGGAGGCCGCCCGCACCCTGGCCGAACTGCTCCTCCAGGACCTGCCCGCGGACGAGGTCGCCGTCACCAGTGACGCCGTCACCGCCCACGCGGGCGCCCTGGGCGGCCGTACGGGCGTGGTGCTGGCCATCGGCACCGGCTCCGTCGCCATCGGCATCGGCGAGGACGGCTCGTACGCCCGCGTCGACGGCTGGGGGCCCTGGCTCGGCGACGAGGGCAGCGGCGCGTGGATCGGGGTGACCGGCCTGCGGGCCGCACTCCGCGCCCACGACGGACGCGGCCCGGACACCACGCTGCTGGCCGCCGCCACCCGGCGCTTCGGCGACCCCGACGCGCTGCCCGCGGCCCTCGCGGCCGGCGGCAACCCCGCCCGGACCGCGGCCTCCTTCGCCCCGGACGTGTCCCACGCCGCCGCATCGGGTGACGCCGTCGCCGGGGTGATCGTCCGGGACGCCGCCACCGCACTGGGCGAGGCCGTGCTCGCGGCCGCCGCCCGGATCACCGGGGAGGTCCTGCCCGTCACCGTCACCGGCGGGCTGACCGGCCTCGGCGAACCGCTCATGGCACCGCTGCGCGCGATGCTCGAGGGCTCCGCGCCACCGCTGAGTCCGCGGCCCCCGCTCGGGGACCCGCTGGACGGCGCGCGCCTGCTGGCACGGGACGCCACCGTGCCGCACGAACCCCACGTCGTCCGAGTCCGCCGGACGACGTCACCCACTGTCCCCACCACGCCGGTGATCCCGCCGGCCGCTGCTTAGGAGCGAGCGTGCGTCAACTCGACCTCGTCGTGATCGTCGTCTATCTGATCGCCATCGCCTGGATCGGACTGCGACTGGCCGGACGGCAGAAAACGGCGAAGGACTACTTCGTCGGCGAAGGGCACATGCCCTGGTGGACCGTCTCCTTCTCCGTGGTGGCCACCGAGACCAGCGTGCTGACCGTCATCAGCGTGCCCGGCGGCGCCTACAGCGGGCAGGGCTTCGGCAACGTCGAACTCGCCCTCGGCTACGTCATCGGCCGCGTGGTCGTCGCCACCGTGCTGATCCCCCTGTACAAGCGCGGCGGCTTCGTCAGCGCCTACCAGTACCTGGGCAGCAGATTCGGGTTGAAGCTGCAAGGACTCGCCTCGGTGACCTTCGTGTTCACCCGCCTCCTCGCCGAGGGCGTCCGCCTGTTCGCCTCCGCGATCCCGATCAAGCTGCTGCTCGACGAGTTCGGCGTGCACGCCGGTTACCGCCTGATCATCATCGTCCTCACGGTGATCACCGTCGTCTACACCTACCTCGGCGGCATCAAGGCGGTCATCTGGACCGACGCCATCCAGATGGGCCTGTACCTGGGCGGTGCCATCCTCGCCATCGCCGTGCTCTCCGGCCACGTCGGCGGCAGCGGCTTCTCCGACGCCCTGCACTCGGGCCACTTCAAGCTGTTCGACACCAACTTCGACCTGGCGCACGTCCTCACCAGCCCGTTCGCCCTGCCGACCGCGATCATCGGCGGCGCCATCTTCGCGATGGCCAGCCACGGTTCCGACCAGCTGATCGTCCAGCGCGTCCTGGCCACCCGCTCGCTGCGCGACGGCCAGAAGGCCATGATCGCCTCCGGTGTCTTCGTCACCCTCCAGTTCGCCGCCTTCTCGCTCGTCGGCGCGCTGCTGTGGTCGTACAACAAGGGCAAGAGCTTCTCCGAGCTGGGCCTGCACAGCTCCGACAACCTCTACCCGAACTTCATCCTGCACGGGCTGCCCGTGGTGATCTCCGGCCTGCTCGTGGCCGGCATCCTCGGCGCGGCGATGGGCTCCCTGTCCTCCGCGCTGAACTCCATGTCCAACTCGACCGTCGCCGACATCATCCACAGCTTCTTCCGCAGCACCCCGTCGGAGGAGTCGCTGCTCAAGCTCGCCCGGGTGATGACGCTGGTGTGGGCCGTGCTGATGGCCATCTTCGCCTGCGCCTTCAGCACCAGCACCGGCAACGTCTACCTGACCGGCCTGACCATCGCGGGCTACACCTACGGCGCGCTGCTCGGCGCCTTCCTGCTCGGCCGGATCATCAGGCGCGCCAACGAGGTCGACGCCGTCGTCGCGTTCCTGGTCACGGTCGGCGTGATGACCTACATCGTGCGCTCGGTGAAGATCGACGTCACCGTGGCGGGCGCGACGGTGCCGACCGCCATCGCCGCCCAGTGGCTGGTGCCGATCGGCGTGCTGATCACCCTGGTCATCGGCGGTGTGATGAGCCTGTTCCACAAGGCCCCCGAGGTCCGCGAGGTGCGTGAGGTCGAGCTGACCGACGGCGGCCCCGAGTCCGGTTCCGGCTCCGGTCGTGTCGCGGCGGGCGCAGGCCTCGAGTGAGGACCCCCGGGGTGGGGACCGCCGACGGGCGGCCCCCACCCCGGGCACCGCACGACCGCCCCGGAGACCACAGTTGGGAGAAGCCATGCGCGTGATCGGCCTGATGTCGGGCACCTCGTACGACGCCATCGAGGCGGCCGCCGCCGACCTCACCCTGGACGGCGAGACCCTGCTCATGCGGCCGCTCGGTCATCTGTCGGTGCCCTACGCCGACGACCTGCGGGACCTGATCAGCGCGACCCTGCCGCCCGCGACGACGACCACCCAGGCCGTGTGCGCGCTGGACACCGGCATCGGCCAGGCCTTCGCCGACGCCGCAGCACGCGCGCTCGACGAGCTGTGCACGGGCGCCGCCGACCTCGTCGTGTCCCACGGCCAGACGATGCACCACTGGGTCGAGGACGGCACCGTCCGCGGCACCCTGCAACTGGGCCAGCCGGCCTGGATCGCCGAGGCCACTGGGCTGCCGGTGGTGTCCGACCTGCGCAGCAGGGACGTGGCCGCCGGCGGCCAGGGCGCCCCACTGGTCGGGATGACCGACACCCTGCTGCTGCGCGGGCTGCCGGGAGTGCCCGCCGCGCTCAACCTCGGCGGCATCGCCAACATCACCGTCGTCGCCCCCGGCGCCGAGCCCCTGGCTTTCGACACCGGCCCCGCCAACGCCCTGCTGGACGCGGCCGTACGCCACTTCACCGGCGGCGCCGCCGCCTACGACGAGGACGGCCGCCGCGCCGCGGCCGGACGCACCGACCCCGACCTGCTCAAGGTCCTCCTCGACGACCCCTACTACCGCAGGCCCGCACCGAAGAGCACCGGCAAGGAACTCTTCCACCTGCCGTACCTGCAGCGGGCCCTGGCCGCCGTGCCCACGCCCGGCACCGACGACGTCCTCGCCACCCTGACCAGGCTCACCGCCGTCACCGTCGCCGACGCCTGCCGGGCGCAAGGGGTCACCAGCCTGGTCGTGTCCGGCGGAGGCGCCCGCAACCCGGTGCTGATGCGCATGATCGGCGAGGAACTGCCCGGCGTGACGCTGCGGCCCAGCGACGACCTGGGCCTGCCCTCCGACGCCAAGGAGGCCCTCGCCTTCGCCGTGCTCGGCTTCCTCACCGTCAACGGCCTGCCCGGCACCCTCACCTCCGGGACCGGCGCCCGCCGCGCCACGGTGCTGGGCAGCATCACCCCCGGCCTGGCCCCGCTGCGCCTGCCCGAACCCGCCGCACAGCCGCCCCGCCTGCTGCGGATCACCGGCCCCGACCGCTGACCGTCCGCCGCCGCCGCGTCGTACCCTCGTACCGTCGTACCCGAGGAATTATGAGCACCTCCGCCGCCACCCCCGCCACCACGTCCCGCACCGCCGACCCCGGCCCGGCCGCGTGGCTGACGGCGTGCGTGGCCGACCCCTCCCGGGTCTCCACCGACGTGCCCCGCCGGGTCGCGGCCGCCCACGACGCCTCGCCGTACCTCTTCACACCGCAGGCCGTGGTGCGCGCCGCCTCCACCGCCGAGGTCGGCGCGCTCATGGCCGGGGCTCGCAGGGCCGGGATACCGCTCACGCTGCGCTCCGGCGGCACGAGCCTGGCGGGGCAGGCCGGCGGCGACGGCGTCCTGGTGGACGTCCGCACGCACTGGCGCTCCGCCGAGGTCCTCGACGAGGGCCTGCGCATCCGGCTGCAGCCGGGACTCACCGTGCGCCAGGCCAACGCGCGGCTCGCCCGGCACGGCCGCCGGCTCGGCCCCGACCCGGCCAGCGAGAGCGCCTGCACCATCGGCGGGCTCGTCGCCAACAACTCCAGTGGCATGAACTGCGGCACCCAGGACAACGCCTACCGCACCATGGAGTCGCTGCAGTTCGTGCTGCCGTCCGGCACCGTCGTCGACACCGCCGCCCCCGACGCGGACGCCGCACTGCGCGCCCACGAGCCCGGTCTCCACGCCGGGCTGCTGCGGCTGCGCGACCGGGTCCGCGCCTCGGCCGCCTCCCGCGCCACCATCGAGCGGCTGTTCGCGATGAAGAACACCATGGGGTACGGGCTCAACTCGTTCCTCGACCACACCGACCCCGCCGACATCCTCGCCCACCTGATGATCGGCAGCGAGGGCACCCTCGGCTTCGTCGGCGAGGCCGTCTTCCGCACCGTCCCCCTGCTGCCGCACACCGCCACCGGCCTGCTGATCCTGCCGGGCCTCGCCGAGGCGACCGACGCCCTGCCCGCGCTGCTGGCCGCCGGCGCCCGCACCGCCGAACTCCTCGACGCCGCCTCCCTGCGCGTCGCACAGCAGGCCGCCGACCCCGTCGAGGAACTGCGCGGGCTGCGGGTGGATCGGCACGCGGCCCTGCTGGTGGAGTTCGCCGAGGACAGCGCCGAAGCGCTCGACGCGACCGTGGCCGCCGCCCAGCCGGTCCTGGACCGGCTGCCCGCGGTCACCGGGTCCGCGCTCACCCGCGACCCGGCCGTCCGCGGCCGGCTCTGGCACCTGCGCAAGGGCCTGTACACGGCCGTCGCCGGGGCACGGCCGGCCGGGACGACCGCGCTCCTGGAGGACATCGCGGTCCCCATGGAACGGCTGACCGGCACCTGCGAGGGCCTGATCGGCCTGTTCGACCGGTACGGCTACCAGGACGCGGTCATCTTCGGACACGCCCGCGACGGCAACCTGCACTTCATGCTCACCCAGGACTTCGACACCCGCGCCGAGACCGAGCGCTACGCCCGCTTCACCGACGCGATGGTCGACCTCGTCCTCGACGCCGGTGGCACCCTCAAGGCCGAGCACGGCACCGGCCGCGCCATGGCCCCCTTCGTCCACCGCCAGTACGGCGACGAGCTGTACGAGGTCATGCGTGAGCTGAAGCGCCTGTGCGACCCCCACGAGGTCCTCAACCCCGGCGTCCTGCTGACCGACGACCCGGCCGCGCACCTGCGCGACCTGAAGAGCGTGCCCGCGGTCGACCCGGCCGTCGACGCGTGCGTGGAGTGCGGCTACTGCGAGCCCGTCTGCCCGACCGCCGACGTCACCACCACGCCCCGGCAACGCATCGCCCTGCAGCGCGAGATCGCCCTGGCCACCGCCGCCGGCGACGAGGAGCGCCGCCGCGCCCTGGAGGCGGACTACGCGTACGCGGCCGTCGACAGCTGCGCGGCCGACAGCCTGTGCGTCACCGCCTGCCCCGTCACGATCGACACCGGCGCGGTCATGAAGCGCCTGCGCGCGAAGCGCCACAGCCCCACCGCCCAGCGCCTCGGCAACACCACCGCCCGGCACTGGGGGAGTGCCGTCACCGGAGTGCGCGCCGCCCTCAACACCGCCCACGCGCTGCCCATCCCGGTCACCCGCGCCGCCACCGGCGCGGTCCGCAAGCTCGGGGCGACGGAGCTGGTGCCCACCTGGTCCGGCGACATCCCGCGCGGCGGCCCGGCCCGCCCCGCCCCCCGGCACCCCGAAGGGGCACAGGCGGTGTTCTTCGCCGCCTGCATCGGCAGCGTCTTCGCCCCCGAGGGAGACTCCGGCGGCGCGGCCGGCGCCTTCCTGCGGCTGAGCGAACGCGCCGGCGTCCAGGTCACGGTGCCGGACGGCCTGACCGGCCTGTGCTGCGGCACGCCGTGGCAGTCCAAGGGCTACACCGACGGCCACCGCACCATGGCCGGACGGACCCTTGAGGCACTGTGGCAGGCCAGCGACGGCGGGCGGCTGCCGGTCGTGTGCGACGCCTCCTCCTGCACCCACGGCCTCGAGCAACTGGCCGACACCCTCCCGGAGTCCGACCGCGCCCGGTTCTCGGCGCTGCGCTTCGTCGACAGCGTCGCCTTCACCGCCGAGCACCTGCTCCCCGCGCTGCCCGCCCCGCGCCGCATGGGCACGATGGCCCTGCACCCCACCTGCTCCACCGTCCACCTGGGCATCGACGCCGCCCTGCGCCAGGTCGCGGCCGCGGTCAGCGAACAGGTCACCGTCCCCGACAACTGGGGCTGCTGCGCCTTCGCCGGGGACCGCGGACTGCTCCACCCGGAGGTCACGGAGTCCGCGACGGCCGCCCAGGCGGCGGAGATCACCGCCGGGACGTACGACGCGTACGCCTCGTGCAACCGCACCTGCGAGATGGGCATGACCCGCGCCACCGGCCGCCCCTACCGGCACGTCCTGGAACTGCTGGACGAGGCCACCGCCTGACGGGCGGGCTCAGTGCCCGCCCGGCCCCGGCAGGCACGACCCGTCCGCGGTACGCCCGACCACCTCCGCGTGCGCCTTCCCCGTGCCGTCCACGGCGCCGTTGACGCAGACCCGTCCCTCACCACCGCCCACGAGCACATTGCGCAAGGGGTCGAAATCATCGCCCTGCACCTCGATCTGAGTGGACGTCAGAACCAGGGCCCGTGCCGCCGCCGTGCACAGTGCCTCCTGCGAGGTCCCAGAGGCCGCCAGTTCCGTCAGCGTCGCCGCCAGCGCCGCGGCCTTCGGCGCCCCCTGCCGCTTCTGCTCCTCGGTGATCGGCAGGGCACTGCGGTAGGCGTGGTTCTCCGCGACCCGCTGGTTCCAGTCGAGGGTCATGCACGGCGAGGGCTCCGCCGGCTGCGCCTCCGGCGGCGGACAGAGGCCCTTCCCCGCGGGATCCGGCCCCCGGCCCCTGGACCGGCGGCCGGACCGGCGCACCCGGCGACGGTGACCGCGAGCAGGACCAGCGCCGGTGCGCCGGCGTAACGGCGTCGAGTTTGCGTCACGTCGTGATCATGCCACGGCGCACGACCACGCTCTCCGCGGCGTCGCCACCGGCTCACCCGGCGCTTCGCGGGTGACCTGGCGGGTAGACATCGTGGCCCGAGGGCATGACGTCCCGCGGGGGCGGACAGCGCGTGGGGGTGGGGACCGATGGCCGATCGTACGGACGTCCTGCTGGAACTCTGGAAGGACCAGCGCGCGCAGGCCCTTCAGTCGGAGAACCAGCGGGCCGCACTGACCAACATCGTCATCGTCGTCGTCGCGGCCGGGCTCGGATTCCTCGCGCAGAAGGAGCACTTGCGCACCGGCGACCTCTGCGTCACCGTGCCCATGGTCCTCCTGGGCGTGTACGGCACCCTCACGTGCTGGAAGTACCGCGAGCGGACCAGCCTCCACAACCGGCAGATACGCACGCTGTACGCCGCGATCGCAGACGAGCACCCCGAACTGGGTCTGCGGCGCGTCAAGTCCGAGCCCTACGCCCGCCACGAGGCCAGGTTCGCCCGCACGGCGAGGATCCGCCTCTACGTGCTCTGGATGGGCCTGCACATCGGGGTCGCGGTGGGAGGGGTGTTCCTGAGCGTGTGGATCGTTGCCGCCCAGTGACGGCCCGATCGGCGTGCGCCGCGGGGCCGGCGGCACGGCCTTGCGTCACTCGTCCTCCGCGTCCCAGTCCTCGCCGGGGAACCGAGCGTGCACCCACCCCGCGTTGAGCACCAGCCGGGAGGTCCGGTGCACGGCCAGGAAGCCGATCGGCCCGGTGAACTCGACGGCGACGCGTTTCGTCGTGGACGGCGGTATGCCCAGCGCCACGGCGCCGAACGCCGTGACCGCGGCGGAACGGTAGCCCAGCGCGCTGAAGGCGGCCGTGACCGTCTGCCCGGCGGCGCCCACGACCAGCGGCTCGCGGCTGATGCCGGGGAAGTGCCCCCGGGAGGGGTCCGCTGCCGAGGCGAGCCCGAACAGCCCGGCGTGAGTGAGCAGATCGTGGTGAGCCGTCACCTCGAACGGCACCGCGGTCACCGACAGGTACGGCTCGCGGTCCCAGCTGTGCACGCGGGACACCGTGACCCCGGGACCGGGTGCCCCGTACGGAAGCCGGTCCCCGGGGACGGCCGGGTACGTGCGCTGCAGTGCGCCCACGCCCGCCGCAAGCACCTCGCCACCCGCCACGTCCTCCTCACCGCGCAGCAGGTGGACGTCGATCCCGCCCGTGCCCACCACCTTCAGCACCGTCACCCGTCCGCACGGCGCCTCCACCACCTCGGCACGGTCCAGCAGCGCGGTGGTGCGGTGGAGGACCCCGCCGTGGTTCCGGAACGGCCGGAGCCAGTCGGTCCTGACCGTCAGAGCGCCGGCCAGTACCAGCTCCGACTCCGCGTTGAAGGGCACCGGCATCCTCGGGATCAGGCCGCCGGAGCGCTTGTCGGCCCAGGCGTCCAGCGCCCCGCCGTCGGCGGCGACGTCGCCGCTCAGCACTCCGTGCGAAGCCGGTGGAAGCGCGCCGACCCACCCGGGTTCCAGCGGCAGCGAGGCCTTGCTCCACAACCCGATCGCGGCGGCCACGCCCGGCAGCCCGTCCAGGCGCGCCAACAGCCGTCCCGCTGCCTCGGCGGCCTCACCGGACCCGATCCCCGTCGCCCGCTCCAGCTCGTCCCGCGCGGCACCGTCCGATCCTGCCGCCAACAGGGCCAGCAGCGGCCACACCCCTGCGGCGGAGAACACCGTCTCCTCGCTGTGCCGCAGCGCCTGGCCCGCCCACCCCACGGTCAGCGCGTTGACCGCGCGGACCGTCGTCGCCTCTCCCATGACCCGTGATCATGGCAGCGCGCCCTCCCGGCGCCAACCGGGTTTCCCGCAAGCTCAAATGAGGCTCAAGCGGGAGGGACAAGCCACCACTCCGCGGATACGATGCAGGTCACGTAGCTGTTGACACACGGGGGAGAGCTGCTGTGGTCGAACTCGGGATCCTCTTGCTCCTGCTCGCGTCCTTCGTGACGTACCTGGTCGTCAAACTCCTGCGGCGCAGCAACCGCCGCACGGAGAACGTGGACGGCCTCCTCATCGAGCAGGCCCGCCGTGAGCAGGCCCACGCCGACCGTTGGACGTACAACTCGGCGTCCGTGCACAACGCTCCGCTCACCCACTCCTCGGACCCGTTCCACCCCTGACCGGCGGTCGCGGCGGACCAACCCACAGCAGCGCCGTCAGGGGAAATCCCCTGGCGGTGCTGTCAGTTGGGGCTGTTATTCTCCAGCGGCTCGTGCCACGCACGATCACACAGAGGAGGTGCAGGACCATCACGTGGTTGCAACTCGTGGCTCGGCGTTGACGAAGCCGAGCCGTCGGTTCATGCCGATGGCCGATGCGTTGTCAGGGTGGTGGAAGGTCTGCAGCCAGTGGGTTCCGTGAGAACGCGCGAAGCCAATGGCCAGGAGCTTCATGGCCAGCGAGATTCCCCTTCCCCGATGGCTGGCCAGCAGCCCGGTCATCTCGCTGAGGGCGTGCCCTTCGGGTTGGAGCGACGTGGTTGCCATGCCAACCCATGACCCACCGTCCAGGGCAAGGACGACACCTTGGGGATCGTAGGTCGGAGTCTCGATGCGCTGGGCGAGGTACTCGTCGAACGTGTAGAACTCCCCCCGCTCCGGGATGTCGGCGGAGCACGTCTTGTTCAGGTCGTAAAGCGCACGCCGATGTTCAACCGTGTCGCCGACAGCTGCCATGGTCGTGAACTCGATGCCAGCCTGCTGGCAGCGTCGGAGGTACGGTTCGAATCGGGCATCGTCGAACGCATCCAGGTCGAGTTTGAGCCGAACCCACTCGACGGCCACGAGGGCACCTCCAGGATCACCAGCCTGAACACGTTCTCGAAGCCTATCGATCAAGGACACGTCACATCACAGTAGGCGAACGTTGCCTGATGCGGCACTAGCCCTTTCCCGGCCCCACCCGGGGCACGCTCCTGCCCGTGGCCCTACCGTCCGGTACGGCGGGGCCACGGCCGTGCCGTGGACCCTGCGCCATGAGGTGACAGGGTTTCAGCGTGCCGGCTCCTCATCGGGGCCGGCCGACTTCCCGCCGGGTGGTGTGAAGCAGGCCGTGATCGTCTTGCCGTGGTGCTGGGCGTGCGTGTGCCAGTGGTCGGCGAGACCGTCCACGATGGCGAGCCCGCGCCCGCCGGTGGCCTCCGCGTCGGCGTCGCACGGGGTGGGCACCGTGTCGTCGTCATCGTGGACGCTGACGTGCAGGCAGCGGCTGTCCCAGGTGAGGACGACCTCGGCGTCGCTGTGGGCGTGGACGTGCGCGTTCGTGACGAGCTCCGACACGGCCAGCAGGATGTCGTCGACCGTGCCCGGCGCGTCCTTGGTCCAGTCCAGAGTGGCGAGGTGCTGCCGCGTCCACCGCCGGCCGGCCCGCACTCCGCCGGACACCGGGAACGACCGCGCCCAGCCGACGGCCTTCATCGAGGAGTCGGCCATCGGAGAGCTCCCTTCTGCTCATGGGTGGCAGAAGTACGCCTACCCCGCCTGCCGCCGCGCATCGCGGTGCTAACGGACGGCGCGGGTCCCGGACACCGATCGGCGTCCGGGACCCGCGCGTCGGGCTCGCTCCAGGCGGCGCCCCTACACCTCACCACGCCAGGAGCCGCTCTCGATGCCGCGGGCCTCGATGTACGCCTTGAAGCGCTTGAGGTCGCCCTTGGCCTGGCGCTTGACGACGCCGAGCTTGTCGGCCACCGTGTCGGCCACGCCGTGCGGCTCGTGCCGGAGTTGCAGCATGACCTTGGTGTGCCGGTCGTCCAGGCGGTGGAAGGTCACGACCCCCGCCTGGTGGACGTCGCCGCCGACCGTGGTCCAGGCGACCCTCTCGTCCGGGATCTGCTCGCTGATCTCGGCGTCGAACTCGCGCGTCACGCCGTCGACCTTCGCGACCCAGTGCGTCAGGGTCGGCGTGCGCTGGTCGATGCGCTCCACGCCCTCCATGAAGTGGGGGAACTCCTCGAACTGCGTCCACTGGTTGTACGCCGTCGTGACCGGCACCGCGACCTCGACCGACTCCTCAACCGTCGACATGCGCCCACCTTTCGGGTCGGCATCCGCTTCGGGATGCAGGGTCCTTCTTCTCGGTGGTGGCGCCTGCCCGAGCCAGATGGCGCCAAACAGCGCTCCGGGCACGGCCGCCCGGGCCCGCGGGCGGCATGCGAGGGTCCCCGCCGTGGTGCCACGGCGGGGACCTCGTGGAGCCGGCTCAGACGGCGGCGCGGGTGCGCTGCTTGGCTGCGCTGATGACGTCGGGGCGTCCGCGGTGCTGCCGCTCGTAGTCCATGGCCTGCCGGGCCTGCAGCGGTTCGGCGCCGCGCAGCCGCGCGGTGATCTGGTCCGGGCTCATCGTGTCGTAGCCGGGCCAGGGCTGGTTGGCGCGCAGGTTCTCGATGGCGTTCAGGATGCCGACCCGGTCGCCGTGCTCCCGTTCGTAGTCCTCGATGACGGAGAGGTCCGCCTGCGAGAAGATGCGCAGCCGCTGGATGATCTCGGCGACGGGGAGCCGGTCGTAGTCCGCCAGCGGGAGGTCCACCTTCCGGGCCACGGGGGCGTGGGCCTTCCCGGCCGGGCGCGGTGCGTCGGCGGCGGGACGGGGCGCCGGCTGCCCGGCGGTCCAGACGGCCTGGAGCCGTTGGGCGGTCGTGCGGAGCGTCCGGACGGCGGCGTCGGCCAGACCGGCCGCACCGTGGGCGTGGTGGCCGTTGCCGGCCGCCGTGGTGGCCACCGCCAGGGCCTGTTCCTCGACGCTGGACTCCAGGTCGCGCAGCAGTTGCTCGTCCTGCCGGCGCAGCGTGGTCAGCAGCGCGGCGGCGCGGTCGTCCTGGGCCAGGGTGGCGATGCTCTCGGCCGCCCGGCAGGCCGCGAGGGCCCGCGCGGTGGCGGTGTACTCGGCCTCGGTGTTCCTCAGCAGCTGGTGCTCGTCGGCCTGCCCGCGCCCCGGCAGGACGCCGCGGACCATGCGGGTGCCGATGTGCAGGGGCGCCATGGCCGTGTGGAACGCGCCCGCCGACGCCGTCCGGACCATCTCGGCCGTGTCCCGCAGGAGGTGGCGCGGCCGCATCTCACGGACGTGGGTGTCGATCCGGGCGATGTGGTGCTGGGTCTGGGCGGCATGACGTTCCAGGGTCTGCCGATGGGGACCGACGGGGGTGACGGCCATGTCGGTCCGGAACCGGTCGACCACCGCGGCGTGTGCCTCCCGCACATCCTCGAGCGCGGGTATGAGCGCATCCGTCGTCAATGTCATGCCTGCTCCCTCGTGGGGTGACGTGGCGGCCGTGAAGGCCGCCCTGGCGTGCGGCGGCGCCGCCGGGTGGGGCGGGCACCGGGACCAGCGTGGGCGAAGCGGAGGAAGATCGCCCGGCGAGGCGGGCTCGTCGCACGCGGCGCGGCGCGGCGGGCCGGGGGCGCGTGTCAGTGCCCGGCGCCGGTCCCCGGGAACTGCGCGGCGGTGCCCCGGCCGGCGCTCCGGTTAGCCCGTACAGGTGACGCGGCGCGTCGAGCACGGGCCCGCGCCGGTACGGCGGCGGCCGCCGTCACCCGTGACGGCGGCCGCCGGTGCTCGTACCCGTCGGGGCGGGGGTCATCCCGAGGTCAGACGCCTGGCCGCCTCGGCGATGTGCGTGCGGGAGATGCCGGCGGCGTCCAGGAGTTCCTCCGCGGTGCCGGAGCCCGGCAGGTCACGGACGGCCAGGTGGGCGAAGGCCGGCCCCTGGCGCCGCGCGGCGAGGGCGGACAGGACGGCCTCGCCCAGGCCGCCCTCGGGGTGGTGGTCCTCGGCGACGACGAGGGCGCCGGTGTCGCGGGCGGCGCGCGCGAGGGCGTCGGCGTCCACGGGCTTGACCGAGTACAGGTCGATCACGCGGGCCGCGATGCCGTCGGCGGCCAGCGCGTCGGCCGCGGCGAGGCACTCGTGCAGGGTGACCCCGGCGCCGACGAGGGTGACCCGGTCGTCGCCGGACTGGCGCAGGGTCTTGGAACCGCCCACGGGGAAGGTCTCGTCGGGTCCGTACAGGACGGGATAGGCCCCGCGGGTGGTGCGCAGGTAGGAGATGCCGTCGAGGTCGGCCTGGGCCGCCGTCAGCGCCGCGGCGGAGGTGGCGTCGCTGGGGTAGAGCACGGTGGAACCGTGGACCGCGCGCATCATCGACAGGTCCTCCACGCCCATCTGGGAGGGGCCGTCGGCGCCGATCTCCACGCCGCAGTGACTGCCGGAAAGGGCCATCGAGATCTGCGAGATGGCCGCCATGCGGATGAAGTCGTGGGCCCGGGTGAGGAAGGCCGCGAAGGTCGCCGCGTACGGGCGGTAGCCGCGCACGGCCATGCCGACGGCCGAGGCGATCATCTGCTGCTCGGCGATGTACGTCTCGAAGTACCGGTCGGGGTAGGCCTTGCCGAAGTCCTCCGCGTGCGTGGAGTTGCCGACCTCGGCGTCCAGGACGACGACGTCGGGGCGCGCACCGACGGCGACGAGCGCCTTGCCGAAGGCGACCCGGGTGGCGACCTCCTCCCCGAGCCGGAAGCGCGGCAGTTCCATGGGCGTCGTCGCGGCCATCGGCGGGCGCGGCGCGGCCTCGGGCGGCCGCGGGCCGCGGACCGTCAGGTGACGCACGCCCCCGAGTTCCTCGATGGCGTGCTCGGCGAGGTCCGGCGGCAGGGGCTTGCCGTGCCAGCCCTCGATGTCGGCGACCTCGGGGACGCCCTGGCCCTTGACGGTCCTGGCGACGATGACGGTGGGCGCCTGCCCGTCCGCCGCGGTGGCCAGCGCCCGGTCGACGGCCTGGAGGTCGTGCCCGTCGACGACGAGGGCGCGGCAGCCGAAGGCCTCGACGCGGCGGGCGTACGCCTCGGTGTCCCACTGCAGTTCGGTGGGGCCGCGCTGGCCGAGCCGGTTGACGTCGACGATGGCGACGAAGTTGGGCAGCAGCCGCTGACCCGCCTTGTCCAGGGCCTCCCAGACCGATCCCTCGGCCATCTCGCTGTCGCCGCACAACACCCACACCCGGTACGGCTCGTGCTCCAGATCGCGGCCCGCCGTGGCGATGCCCACGCCGTAGGCGATGCCCTGGCCCAGCGAACCGGTCGCCACGTCCACCCAGGGCAGGACGGGGGTGGGGTGGCCCTGGAGGCGGGCTCCGAAGGTGCGGTAGGTCGTCATGAGTTCGTGCTCGTCGACGGCGCCCGCGGCGTGGAACATCGCGTACAGCAAGGGAGAGGCGTGTCCCTTGGAGAAGATGAGGTGGTCGTTGGCCGGGTTCTCGGGCTGCTGCCAGTCGTACCGCAGGTGACGTGACATCAGCACGGCCATCAGGTCGGCGGCGGACAGGCTGGACGTCGGGTGGCCCGAGCCGGCCGCGGTGCTGGCCCGCACGGAGTCCACCCGGAGCTGCTGGGCGAGTTCGAAGACCTGTTCCAGGTCGCTGTCGGGCCCGATCGGGCGGGCGGCGGCTTTCTGGTCCGTCATGACGGATTCCCTACTTCGCGCGGAGGACTCTGCGTACCTGATGTCTGCTACCCCGCCCGGGCGCGGAAGTGTGCTCCCCCCGCGGGTTCCGGCTGCACGCAGCCCGTGGCCGGCGCCCCCAGCCGGTCTCAGCGCAGAAGCCCACGGCGCGAACGCCGCCATCTCACAACGACGTACACCAGGTCGAGCACGAGCACGACGACGCCGATGACCAGCAGATACAGCAGACCTTCGGCGACCACGCCGATGAGTCCGAGGACCACGGCCACCAGAAGCAGGAACAGGAAGAGCGCCATGGCCGGGACACCTCCTTGGCGCGGCGGGGTGAGGCGTTCAGCGGCGGGCGAGTTTGCGTTCGCCGCCGGCGCCCGGGTGGTAGGCCATGTCGTAGTACTGGAAGATCTCCCCTTCCTGCTCTGCGGGCAGGACGTCGTCCGTCCCGATGGACGGACCCTTCTTCACCAGCCCCTTGGGCTGGGCGACCTTGACGTAGCCGGGCCCCACGACCGCCTCGTCGAGGGGGACGAAGACCAGTCGCTGCCGCGTGGGCAGACCGGTGCGCACCGTGGCCACCGCCGGCTCGTCGGTGGCGGTGTCGACGTAGATCGCCTCGAGCGCGCCGATCTTGTGCCCCTTGGGGTCGATGACGTCGCGGTCGCGCCACTCGCGGATATCGGCTGAATGGATCATGCGCTGCTCCTCGGTGGAGCGCCGATTCGGCACCGTGCCCCGGCGCGGACGCACCGGGATCACCCTTGCGGGTCGTCGCTTGTGACAGCGCACCGGCCCTTTTCCTCATGCTACGTCCGGAATCCGGATCCGGCCGGGGCTCCGTTTACCGCCGTCCCGCGCGGCAACGCGAAACATAGGGGGCGTTGACCGGCCACCGGCCCCGGAGGCTGTGATGGATGTCGTGGAAGAGGGCCCCTACCGTTTCCGCATCGCTCCGCGGGCGCTGATGCGCGTACCCGGCGTCGTGTTCGCCTCGCGCGACCTGATCGGCCATGCCGAGAAGGCCCTGGAGCAGGTCGTCAACGTGGCGACGCTGCCCGGCATCGTCGGCGCCTCCTACGCCATGCCCGACGTCCACTGGGGCTACGGCTTCCCCATCGGAGGCGTGGCCGCCACCGACGTCGCCGACGGCGGCGTGGTCTCCCCGGGCGGGGTGGGCTTCGACATCTCCTGCGGCGTGCGCCTGCTGGCGGCCGACTGCGACCGGCGGACGGTCGGACCCGCCCTGCCCGCGATCATGGACGGACTGGGCCAGGACACACCCCGCGGCGCCGTCACCGGAGCCGTCTGGCACCTGGGCAGCGACCGCCGGCTGGAACGCGTGCTGACCGGCGGGTCCCGCTACGCCGTGGAGGAGGGCCACGGCGAGGACGGCGACCTGCGGCGGTGCGAGGACGAGGGCACCGTGGCCGACGCCGACCCCGGACAGGTGAGCGCACGCGCCAGGGAACGCGGCCTCGGGCAGGTCGGCAGCCTCGGCTCGGGCAACCACTTCCTCGAGGTGCAGGAGGTCGCCGAGGTGTACGACGAAGCGGTTGCCGCCGCCTTCGGACTCTCGCTCGGCCAGGTCTGCGTGATGATCCACTGCGGTTCCCGGGGACTGGGGCACCAGATCTGCTCCGACCACGTGCGGGCCATGGACCGGACCATGCGGCGGTACGGCATCGAGGTCCCCGACCGGCAGCTCGCCTGCGTCCCCGTGGACTCGCCGGAGGGCCGCGCCTACCTCGGCGCGATGGCGGCAGCGGCAAACTACGCCCGGGCCAACCGCCAGCTCCTCGGCGAGCTGTCCCGCCGTGTCTTCCGCCGCGAGGCGGGGGTCCGTCTGACCCTCGTCTACGACGTGTCCCACAACCTGGCGAAGATCGAGGAGCACGACGTGGAGGGCGCGGGCGCGCGGCGCACCCTCTGCGTCCACCGCAAGGGCGCCACCCGGGCGCTCCCGCCCGGTCACCCGGACCTGCCCGCCGACCTGCGCGGCGCCGGCCAGCCCGTGCTCATCCCCGGCACCATGGGCACCTGCTCGTACGTCCTCACCGGCGTCCCCCGTGGCGACGCCTTCCACTCGACCTGCCACGGGGCGGGCCGGGAGAAGAGCCGGCACCAGGCCGCGCGAGGGGTCAGCGGCAGGGAGCTGCGGGCCCGGCTGGAGGCCCGCGGGATCGCGGTCCGCGCCTCGTCCTGGCGCGGCCTCGCCGAGGAGACGCCCGAGGCGTACAAGGACGTCTCGGCGGTGGTGGAGGCGAGCGAGGGCGCCGGACTGTGCCGCAAGGTCGTCCGCCTGGTGCCCCTGGGCGTGGTGAAGGGTTAGGCCCGCCGTGGACCGCCGCCGTTCGGAGGTCCGCCGCCGTCTTTCAGACGTCGACCGTCGCCGCGCAGGTCCATCCGTACGGGCCGGGCGCCAGGTGGAGTTCGTTGAGCGAGACCGCCTTCGGCACCGCGCCGGTGACCTCGACCGACCTCACGTCGGCCATCGCCATCCGTACGTCCAGCCCGTCGGCGTCCGACTCCGCCTCGACGTCGACGGGCACCTCCCCGTGCACCTCGAGCCGGAAGATGACCTCGTCCAGCAGGTCCGCCAGCAGGTCGTCGTCGGCGGCGTCGGCGACCGGTATCCGCCGCACGCGCGCCGGCCGCACCCCGGCGACGTCCGCGAAGCACTCGACCAGGCCCAGCACCGCCTCGACCAGGCACTGCTCCCTGGTGGGCCCCCACGCCTCTATCCGCACATCGGCGGTGTGCGGCACCGCACGGTGTCCGCCCGCCTCCGGTCCGCCGCCGTACGTCTCGTCCACCATGAGGATCGCCTGCCCGGTTCACCCGACCTCAAGACTCCGGCGGCCCGGCGTCAGCGCCTGACGGCCCGCAGGACCACGAACTTCGGATTCGACGCGACGACCTCGCAGTTCCCGAAGAGCCGCCGCAGGCGCACGTGGTAGCCCAGATGCCGGTTCCCGATGACCAGCAGCTCACCGCCGGGCCGCAGCGCGGACCGGGCGGTGACGAACATGCGGTGGGCGGTCGCGGCGGTGACCGCCTGGTGGGAGTGGAACGGCGGGTTGTTGAGGACGAGGTCGGCGCCGTCGGGCCGGACGGCGGCCACGGCGTCGGCGGCGTCCCCGACGAGGAACCGGGCCTTGCCTCCAGGACCCACGTTGTCGTGGAAGGTCTCCTCGGCGGAGGCGACGGCCTGGTGCGACTCGTCCACGAACAGCACGTCGCTGTCGGGGTTCGCCAGCGCCACCGCGGTCCCGACCACGCCGTTGCCGCAGCCCAGGTCGACCACACGGTCCGGGCCCTTGCGGTCCGGCAGGTGCTCCAGCAGGAAACGCGTGCCGATGTCGAGGTGATCGGCGCAGAACACGCCCGCGTGGTTGGTGACGGTGCGGCCGGACAGCGGGCCGATGCCGTCGGGCAGCGCGTACCGCAAAGGCCACGGGTTCGCCCCGGGGGCCGCCGCCGGATCGGGGGTGCTGAAGATCAGCCGGGCCTTGCGCACCGCCAGCGAGGTGCGGGTCGGCCCGATGACCCGCTCGAAGAGCCGCAGCGTGGACGTGTGGATCTCGGTGACCATGCCCGCGCCCAGGACGACGGTGCCGGGGTGCAGTGCGGGGGCCAGCCGGTGCAGCTGGTCCTCCAGCAGCGCGAGGCTCTTGGGCACCCGCACGAGCAGCACGTCGATGCGCGCCGGAGGCTCGTCGCGGGTGGTCAGCATCCGCACCTCGGCGTCCGGCGCGTTGCGCCGCAGGTTCGCCAGCGTGGCCTGCTGCCCGAGGTGGGAGTCCGTGATCTGCGTGGGGCGGTGTGCCGCCAGCGCCGTCGCCAGCGCCCCCCAGCGGTCTCCGAGGACGACGGTCGTGCCCGTCAGGTCCGTCCCGTTCTCCGCGAGGTGCCGCAACAGGTAGTCGTCCGCGGCGTCCCACGCCCGCAGCGTGTCCCGCGGCTCCGCGGGGAATCGGGTCAGTTCGAGTGCGCCCCACGGCGTGCTGAAGAGGTTCATCGCCCCCTCAGGGTACGGGCTGCCCGGGCCGCCCCCGGCTACCGGCTCCCGGGGTCGCCGGTCGTACGAAGCGGCCCGCGCCGACGACCGGGCCCACTGCGTCGGTGGGTGCGCGTGGTCGCGGCGCACCCACCGACGGGTTGACGTCAGCCCTGGGCGGCGTTCTGGATCATCTCGGCGAACGTGGTGACGTCCTTGGCCGGAGGCGCCTTGATGGCGGAGGTCTGGCCGTAGCCGGAGTACGCGATGGTCAGCTTGGCCGGGCCCTTGGCGGTCTTACCGGACTCCACGGTCTTGACCGCGAGGTCGTCGGCGCTGATCCACGCCTCGATCTTGACGGTGTTCTTGAGGCCGGTGGAGTGCAGTTCCTCGATGTAGGCGTCGCGCTCGTCCTTTGTGATGAGCTCCAGGACGGAGGTGTCGGCGGCGAGCTTCTTGATGTCCACGGTGCCCGTGTAGTGGGTCGCCTCGGCGCCGGCCACCTGCTCCTCGCCGGCCGCGGCGAGGTCCGCCGCGGTGGACAGCGCGGCAAGGGCCGCGGCGGGGCCGTGCGGCAGGTCCTTGGCCGGGTTGTCCTCCGCGGATGAGCCGTCGAGCTTCAGCCACTTCTTGCCGCCCGCGGCCTCGGCCATCTCCCCCTCGACCGGGAGGAACACGCTGCCGTCCGCCATCGTCATGTGCACCTTGCCGTCCGGACCGGCCATGTCCTTCATGTCGGCGTCGGAACCGGCGTCCATGCTCAGCTCGGCCCCCTCGGAGCCCTTCTTCCAGCTCAGCGTGCCCTCGGCCTTGGTGTTGCCGTCCGCAGGGTCGACGGAGTCGACGGCGACCTTCGCGGATGCCTGCTGCTCCACCGCCTTGGTGGCGTTCCGCACGGCTTCGACGGGGGAGACCTTCTTCTCCACCGGCTTGGCGGAGCCCTGCGTCGACGCGGACTTCGGCGCCTCCTTCGTGGCGTCACCACAGGCCGCGAGACCGAGCGCGAGCGTGCCGGTCGCAGCGGTGATCGCCACAAGACGACGGATGTGCATGAAGAGTTCCCCTCCGGGCGGTAAAGATTTGTACAACGATCAATGGCCTTGGACCCTACAGCAACCGACGAACACGCAAACGAGCGGGGGCTCCGCTCGTACGGAGCGCCATGTGCGCCTGACTCGCCCACCGATGCCGTCGTGAAGGCGGCGGACGAGTCGCTGATCGGCGGGGGAGGCGGCGACGACGGAGAGGCCGACGTCCTCGCCTGCTCCCCCGCGGCCCAGGCACGCGCCGCCTCCGGCGTCCCGGCGGCGGCGAGCATGCTACGGGCGTTGCCCGCAGGGCGCGGACGAGCTGGGGGCCACGAGCATCGCGTTCCCCTCGATCGCCACCGGCGTCCACGACCAGCCGGCGGAGGAAGCGGCGCGGATCGCCGCCTCAGCCCTCCGGGCGTCGCAGAGCCCGGTCCGGCAGATCAGGCTCGTGGCCTTCGGCCGGGCCGCGCTCGGTCCGCAGCCGGGAACCCGCCACGGCGGGTGCGTCAGCCGAGCTCCGGCACGACCTCGGCGGCCAGGCGCTCGGCGTGCTCGGCCGGCGCGAACAGGGGCGTGAACAGGATGAGCTCCGCACCGGCGGCGACGACCTCACGCAGCGCCCGGACGCACTCCGCCGGGGTCCCCGTGATCGCGGCGGCCTCGGTCTCGGGGGACTTGCGCATGTACAGCGCCGCCAGTTCGGCGTCGATCCGGGCGCGGGCGCGCCGGGAGTCGTCGTCCACCGCGATGTAGACGCGCTTGGCGATCCCGAAGCCGTCCACCGGCCTGCCGCTCTCGGCCAGCGCCTGCCGCACGATCGCGACCTGGTCGGCGAACTTCTCCGTCCGGACCTGACCCGCGCCGAAGAAGCCGGTGAAGAGCCCCGGACTCATCACGGCGCGGCGCAGCGCGGTGTGCCCGCTGCCGCCGAACCACACCGGGGGAAAGGGCTTCTGGAACGGTTTCGGTTCCATCGCCGCGTCGCTCAACCGCCAGAATTCCCCGGAGAAGTCGACCCGGGGCTCACGCCACAGGCGGGTCATGACCTCCATGCCCTCGTAGAAGCGGGCCACGTAGCGCTCCGGGTCGACGCCGAACGCCGCGAAGGGCCGCTGCGGGCCTCTCGTGCCGAATCCCACCTCGATCCGGCCCCGGCTCAGTTGGTCCAGCGAACCGATGCTCTTCGCCAGGTGCACCGGACTGTGCAGCGTGGACACGAAGACCACGCACCCCAGGCGCAGGCGCTCGGTGCACGCGGCGGCGAAGGTCATCGTCTCGAGCGGGGCGAGCTGCGGCTTCGTGCCCAGCGTCTGTTCCTGTGTCCAGGCACTGTCGAACCCCAACTCCTCGACGCGCGCCAGGAATACGCGGAAGGCGGCGGGATCGAACTCGCCGTCCGCATGGAACTGCGGAATGGACATCGCGCATCGCACCCGCGCATCGTAGGGAACGGAGTCCGCCGGGCCCGAAGCACCACGCCGCCGGACGCCCACGCACGGCGGAGTGACAGCGTGTGCCCCGCGCATGAGCGCTCTGCGACCACGGAATCTCCCGGAGTTGCGGCGCCGAACCGCCGAGGGACGATGGAACAGCGGCCGGCACGGTCCTTGCGACCGCCTCCGCTGCCCAAAAACGGAACCTCTCCGGCAGGAGGCCCACCATGCCCGAATCCCCGTCCGCGGCACCCGTCCTGGAACCCGCGGCCAAGGAACTGGCGGACGCGACCGCACAGCACCCGCGCATCTACGAGGTCGCGCCGGCGGACGGCCGCGAGATCCTCGACGACCTGCAGGCGGGCGAGGGCGTGCCCAAGCCCGCGGTGGACGAGGAATGGGTGACCGTCGACGCCGGACGGTACGGCAGCGTCCGTGCCCGCATCATCCGTCCCGAAGGGTCGACGGAGACCCTCCCGGTCGTGTTCTACATCCACGGCGCCGGATGGGTGTTCGGCGACGAGAACACCCACGACCGGCTCGTGCGCGAACTCGCGGTCGGCACGAACGCCGCCGTGGTCTTCCCCGTCTACGACCTGGCCCCCGAGGCGAAGTACCCCACCCAGATCGAGCAGAACTACGCGGTCGGGAAGTGGATCCTGAGCAACGGCGAGGACCGGAAGCTGGACGCCTCGCGGATGGCCGTCTGCGGCGACTCGGTCGGCGGCAACATGTCGGCCGTCTTCGCGCTGATGGCGAAGGAACGCGGCGACATCGACCTGGCGGCCCAGGTGCTGCTCTACCCCGTGACCGACGCCGACTTCGACACGCCGTCCTACCAGCAGTTCGCCGAGGGCTACTACCTCACCCGCGACGGGATGAAGTGGTTCTGGGACGCCTACACCAGCGACCCCGGACAGCGCGCCGAGATCCACGCGTCCCCGCTGCGCGCCGACGTCGAGCAGCTGCGCGGCCTCCCCACCACCCTGGTCATCACCGACGAGGCCGACGTACTGCGCGACGAGGGCGAGGCCTACGCCGCCAAGCTGCGCGAGGCGGGTGTGGACGTCACCGCGGTGCGGGTGCTCGGCATGGTCCACGACTTCCTCATGCTCGACAGCCTCCGGGACTCCAAGGCGACCGTCGTCGCCCGCACGCTGGCCGTCGAGGCCCTGCAGCGGGCGCTGCACCCTTGAGCCGCGTCAGGCGATCGTGACCCCGTAGCGTCGCACGGCGCCACCCGGTCCGGCCTCCTCAACGCCCTCGAGCACGCCGCCGTTGCGTTCGATCGTCCTGGCGGAGGCGGTGTTCGCCGCCTCGCAGACGATCAGCACCCGGTCCAGTCCGAGCCCGCGCGCCTCGTGGAGCATCCCGCCGAGGGCCCAGGTGGCCAGCCCACGGCGGCGCGAGGAGGGCCGGATGCCGTAGCCGATGTGACCGAACCGCAGCACGTAGTCGTCGGGCCCCTGCCGCAGGGCGATGCCCCCGTGCACCCGGTCGCCCTCGACGATCCACCGGTACCAGCAGCCGCGGCCCGCCTCCACCGCCTCCGGCCCCGACTGCCCGGCCAGCATCGTCACCCAGGCCGCGAACCCGTCCGGCGAGTCGACCTCGTCGGACGGCTCCAGGCCGAAGCCGTCCTCGTGCGGGCCGGGACCCCACTCGTCCCGCGCCTCGAGCCAGGCGGAATGCAGACGGGTGGTGGGCGCGATCAGCTCGGGCATACGGCGACGATACCGGTGCGTCACGGTGGGCCCGAAACTCGGGTGTGTGTACGGGCGGGCGCTGCTAATTTCGCTGACCTGCCGAAGCTCAATCAGATCATCGCCGTGGAAAAGGGCGTCAAGTCCAAGTCCCTCCAGGAATTGACCCAGGCCCATCACGACGTCCAGAAGCCCGCGTTGCTCGCCGGGATCTCGCGGACGTACCAGCCGAAGGACGAGGAGGGCGAGCAACTGCCCCCGGAGTCCACCCGGGTCCAGGTGAAGGCGGAGGACGTCCTGCACGAGGTCGGGGACACCCTGACGCGGCTCTTCGACGTGACGGCGACCAAGGACTGGGCCAACCGGACCGCGGCCGCCGACGTGGTGGTGGACGGGAGGGTGCTGCTCGCGCAGGTCCCCGTCCCGTACCTGCTCTTCCTGGAGAAGCAGCTCACCGACCTGCACACGTTCGTGCGCAAGCTGCCGGTCCTGGACGCGTCCGAGTCGTGGAACCCCGACCCGTCGACGGACTGCTGGAAGACCGAGCCGGTGCGGACGATCCGCACGAAGAAGGTCCCGCGCAACCACGTGAAGGCCGAGGCCACGGAGAAGCACCCGGCCCAGGTCGAGGTGTACTACGAGGACGTGCCCGTGGGGTACTGGACGACCGTGAAGTTCTCCGGCGCGCTCCCGGCGCGGCGCGTGAACGAGCTGCTCGTCAGGGTCGAGAAGCTGCAGCAGGCCGTGAAGTTCGCCCGCGAGGAGGCCAACGGCGCGGACGTCACCGACCAGCGCGTGGGGGAGGCGGTCTTCGGCTACCTGTTCGGGTAGCCCCATCAACGCCCCTCGTGAGAGCGGGGGGTGCGCCGAGAGCGCAAGCTGACACTGATGTTGAAGCTGACCAGGGGTATCAGTGGGGGTTCGAATCCCTCCCCCGGCACACCGGGCCGGGGTGGCCCAACCGGTAGAGGCAGCCCCGTCAATCTCAGACTCTCGCTCCAGTCTCAGCATTCGCCGCCGAACGCCGGATCGACCGAGCGCGGACGATCATCGACGGATGGGGGTTCAACTCCCCTCTGCGCCTCTTCCGTGGCGCGGTAGTTCAAAGGTAGAACACGTCGATCTCAGAATGATCCGCGACTCTTAAACGCCGCCGGCGTGTGCAATTGGGTGGCATCTCAGGAGCCCGGGCAGCTGGATATGCTCCCGGGCTCCGTCACGCCTCACCCGAGCGGGCCGCGGCCGGGACCGGCCGTAATTCGCTTGACCTTGCCGAGGGGCGACGCTGCACTGTGGCGGGTCACCACGACGCGTGGTGCCGGTATCCCGGGGAGGCAGCGGCAGCAATGGAGATCCGTTCCACGACCGACCAGGACCTCGACGTCTTCGTCGACACGCTCCATGCCGCGTTCGGGCGCTTCCCGGAAACCCCGGCCGAGGGCCGCGGGGTCTGGTGGTCGGCGCTCGAAATGGACCGCAACCTGCTCGCCACGACGGCGGACGGGCGGCCGATCGGCACCGCCGGTGCGTACTCCTTCGAGCTCACCTTGCCAGGTGAGGTCCTCGTCCCGGCCGCCGGCGTCACCGCCGTCGGTGTCGTGCCCTCGCACCGGCGTCAGGGCGTGCTCACCGCGATGATGCGCCATCAGCTCACCGGACTGCGGGCCCGCGGCGAGTTCCTCTCCGTGCTGCTGGCCTCCGAGGCCCTGATCTACCGCAGGTTCGGCTACGGACCGGCGACCTACACGGGTCGACTGACGGTGCCGCGCCACCAGGCCGCCCTCGCCGTCCCCCGGGCGCGCGGAACGGCCGGCGGCCCGGCGGCCGTCCCGGACACCGGCTCGGTCGAGGTGCTGCGGCGTGCCGAGTGCGGAGAGATCCTGGAAGAGGTCTACGACCGGTACCGCCGCGCACAGCCCGGCGCGCTGTCCCGGCCGCACCGCTGGTGGGCCCTGGGGGCGGGGCAGGCCCCGGTCTCCCCGGCACCGCGCTACGTCGCCGTCCACCGTGACGCCGACGGCGTGCCGGACGGGTACGCCAGCTACTCCCTCGGCGAGCCCGACACCTTGACGGTCGACGAGACCATCGCCACCGACGAGGCCGCGTTCACGGCCCTGGCCCGGTTCGTGCTCGGACACGACCTGGTGGCTCAGGTCGTGTTCAAGCACGTCCCGCCCGAGCATCCGCTGCGCTGGCAGTTCGCGGATTTCCGTGCCGGCCAGGCGAGCAACCACACCGACTGGCTCTGGGTGCGGCTGCTGGACGTCCCGCGTGCACTGACCTCGCGCGGCTGGTCCACGGACGGCGAACTCGTCCTCGACGTCGACGACCCGTTCCTGGGCGAGCACGGCCGCTACCTGCTGACCGTCCGGGACACCAAGGCGGAGTGCGTCCCGACGGACCGGGAACCCGACCTGTCCCTGGACGTGAGCGACCTGGGCTCGGTCTACCTCGGCGGTACCACCCCGAGCACGCTCGTGCGTGCCGGACACATCCGGGCCCACCGCCCGGACGCCGCGACCCTCGCCGACGCCCTCTTCCGCGCGGAGCGCGTCCCGCACTGCCTGCACTGGTTCTGACCCCGCGTGCGCCTTCGGCGACCGCGCAGGTGCCACCTCGCGGCTGCACGCGGGAGCCATTCCGCCCGGCGTGAGCCGTGGCATTGTCAGCTCCCGCTGATACCGTCCGGCCGTTCACGATCTTCGAGGAGGGGCTGTATGGGTGCCAGCGGGTGGGACTACGTGACCGGGTACGACGGGAACGTCGCGGCGGCTCTGGCGGCTTTGCAGGCGAGGGTGTTCCAGGAGACGTACGGCGACGGTGCCCGCTACAAGGACCTGGAGGAGCTGTACGAGGACGAGCAGTTCATGGAGGAGGAGGGCACCCACACGATCCTCGACATCGACACCGTCGTGGCCACGGACGACCCGCCTGTGCCGTCCCGTGCCGCGGACTACGGCACTCTGAGGCCCCTGCCACTCAGCCGCGTGGCGCACCACTTTGGTACCGAGCACCCGACGGTGGAGCAGTACTTGGCGCTCGTCGCGGCGGCCAATGAGTTCACCAGCCATGAGGAGTACGAGCGGAGCCTGCTCGCCGAGTGCCGGATGAGATGGACCGGCTGTTACGTCGTTCTGCACTCCGATGGTGGGCCCACCCACCTGGGGATCTTCGGCTACTCGGGTGACTAGGACCGAGTCGGTCCGGCCCGTGACCGCACCGGATCGGGGTCGTCGGGCTGGATCGGGGCGGGGGACCTGCGGGTGCCGAGGCGGATGCGGGGGAGAGCGGTGCCGGGCGTGGGGGGCTTGTGGAACCGTGGTGCGCGACAACGTTGTCATTTGAGCTGGGCATGACTATACCGGCTGAGAAGGCAACGATGTCAAGGGAGTTGACGTGCACCCGAGGCGGTCTTCCGGCGCACCGGTGGGGCACGCTACTGTCCCCGCGGCTTGTGTGACCCGTGGTGCGCGACCCGTCCGAGAGAAGAAGGGCCGCGTCATGCGTTTGCGTACGACGTCCGTTCTGCTGGCCGCCGTCCTGGCGGTCGGCGGTGCCACTCCCGCCCTCGCGGCGCCCGCCGCGCCGCCACCCGATCTCGTGCAGGACCCCACCGCCTACGTCGACCCCCTGATCGGCACCAAGAACGGCGGCAACGTCTTCCCCGGCGCCGTCGTCCCCCTCGGCATGCTGTCCTGGAGCCCCGAGACCACCCGCGGCGACGCCACCCGCACCACGGCGCCCGGTGGTTACCACTACGACGCGACCCGCATCCGGGGGTTCAGCCTCACCCACATGTCAGGCACCGGCTGCGCGGGCGGCAGCGGCGACATCCCGTTCCTCCCGTACGCCGGAGAGGTCACCACCTCGCCCGCCGCGGACACCAAGGACGCGGTGTACGCCGCGGACTTCAAGCACGGCGACGAGACCGCCGAGCCGGGCCGCTACAAGGTGGGCCTGTCCTCCGGTGTGACGGCGGACCTGACGGCCACCGCGCGCACCGGCTCCGGCCGCTTCACCTTCCCCGCGGACAAGCCCGCCTCGATGCTGATCCGCACCGCCAACTCCGAGGTCGGGTCCACGGACTCCACCGTGACCATCGACCCGCGGACCCGTACCGTCTCCGGCTCGGTCACCTCCGGGAACTTCTGCGGCTACCTCGACCCGGAGGGCCAGCGCTCCTACTACACCCTCTACTTCACCGCCCGCTTCGACCGCTCCTTCAAGGCGACCGGCACCTGGCAGGACGACAAGGTGACCCCCGGCTCCACCACCGCCTCGGGCGGCACGGGAGGCTTCTCCCACGGCGGGACGCCGGTCGCGGGCAAGGGCGCCGGCGGCTGGGTGGAGTTCGCGCCCGGCAGCGGACCGGTGAACGTCAAGGTCGGCATCTCGTACGTGAGCCAGGCGGGCGCCGAGGCCAACCTCGCCGCCGAGAACCCGCGGCACCGCTCCTTCGACTCGGTACGGGAGGCGGCCGGTCGCGCGTGGCGGGACCGGCTGGGCGCGATCAAGGTGGGCGGTGGCACGGACGCCGAGCGCAGCACCTTCTACACCGCCCTGTACCACGCGCTGATCCACCCCAACGTCATCAGCGACACCGACCGCAGATACCGCGGCAGCGACGGCGAGGTCCACACGGTGGCCCGCGGCCACCAGGCGCAGTACGGCACCTTCTCCGGCTGGGACGTCTATCGCTCGCAGGTGCAGCTGCTCACCCTGCTGAGCCCGCGCACCGGCTCGGACATCGCCCAGTCCCTGTACGAGCTCGCCCAGCAGAACGGCGGCGTCTGGGACCGCTGGCTGCACGGTGCCTCCGGCACGCACGTCATGAACGGCGACCCGTCGCCGGCCGCCCTCGCCGGGATCCGGGCCTTCGGCGGCACGGACTTCGACCTGCGCGGCGCGCTCGACTCCCTGGTGAAGGCCGCGACCGTGCCGACGGAGCGCGACCTGTCGCCGGTGGGCAAGCCGATCCTCTCCGTGGGCCAGCGCCCGTCGCTGGACAAGTACCTGAAGCTGCACTACATGCCGTCCGTCTCCAACGCCTGGGGCGGCGCCGCCGAGACGCTGGAGATGTCGGGCGCCGACTTCGCCCTCTCGCAGCTCGCCTCGGCCGCGGGCCGGAAGCACACCGCCGCCGACTTCGCCCGGCGCTCCCAGTGGTGGCAGAACAACTTCAACCTCGCCGCCGACCCGAGCGGCGGTTACATAGCCAACCGCGCGGCCGACGGCAGCTGGGTCACCGGGTTCACCCCGGCCACCGGCAACGGCTTCGTCGAGGGCACGGCCGCCCAGTACACCTGGATGGTGCAGCACGACCCGGCCGGCTTGTTCGCGGCGATGGGCGGCCGCGACGAGGCCCTCGACCGGCTGGACGCGTTCTTCCACACGGCGGACGGCAAGTGGGCCTTCACCGGCAGCGGCGGCGAGAAGTCGGAGATGGACAACGAGCCGTCGATCAACGTGCCGTACCTGTACGCCTACGCCGGCGCACCCTACAAGACGCAGGAGACCGTGCGGGCCGCGATGGGCGCCCTGTGGTCCACGCAGCCGGGCGGCATCCCCGGCAACGACGACCTCGGCGCGATGTCGTCCTGGTACGTCTTCTCGGCGCTCGGCATGTACCCGCAGGTGCCCTCCCGCGCCGAACTCGTCCTCGGATCCCCGCTGTTCCCGCGGATCGAGATCGACCGCCCGGCCGGGAACGACATCTCCATCCGCGCGGCGGGCGCGGCGGCCGACGCGCCGTACGTCCGATCGCTGAAGGTCAACGGACGCGCCAGTGACCGGCCGTGGTTGCCCGCTTCCTTCGTCGAGGACGGCGGCAGGCTCGACTACACCCTGTCGCGCACCGCGGACCGCAGCTGGGGAGCGGACGCGGCCGACGCGCCGCCCTCGTTCCGGGAGGGTGAGCAGCCGCACCAGGTCGGCGTCGGCCCGACCACGGCGACGATCGCCCCGGGCGGCGGCACCAAGGTGGGCATCCGCGCCCTGTCGCTGCGCGGCGGCGCCGCACCGAAGGTGCGCTTCCGCGTCGAGGTGCCCGACGGCGTCACGGCGTCGCCCGCGGAGGGGGAGTTCACGGACGGCTCCCAGGAGATCACCCTGTCCACCGCCGGTGACGTCAAGCAGGGCTTCTACGACGCCAAGGTGGCGGTGAGCTACGGGGACACCTCGTACGAGCAGCCGGTGTCGCTGACGGTGGCCGCTCCCGGTTCCCTCATCGCGGCGTACAACAGCACGGGCGTCTCGGACGACGCCGGTGACCACGACGAGGCGGACTACGACGGCGGCGGCTGGAGCTACTCCCGTCAGGCGCTCGCCGCGGCCGGCCTCACCGGCGGGACGCAGGGCACGGTCACCGGAGGCCTCGCGTTCACCTGGCCGGATTCCCCCGCCGGCCGCCCCGACAACGCCTCGGCGACCGGCCAGACCATCGAACTGGCCACGCCCGCCTCGCGGTTGTCGTTCGTCGGCAGCGCCGTCAACGGCGACCAGCAGACGACGGCGACGGTCACCTACACCGACGGCAGCACCGGCGCCGTCGACCTGTCCTTCACCGACTGGACCGTGGGAGGTGGCGGCGGCAGCGTCAAGTTCGGCAACGAGGTCGTCGCCAAGACCGCCTACCGCAACGTCGCGGGCGCGGACAAGGACCCGGTGGCCACGTACGTCTTCGCCACCAAGCCCTTCTCGGCACCGGACGGCAAGACCATCACGAGCGTGAAGCTCCCGGAGAACACGGACCTCCACGTCTTCACCCTCGCGGTGGACTGACGCGGGAAGACCCCCAGGGGCGGGCGCGGAGCCGACTCCGCGCCCGCCCTTCGTGCTGCCCGGAACGGCGCCCCGCATCGGCGCCACATCAACATCACATAAAGTGGCGCACGTCATAGAGGGAATTCGGCACGGCCCGGAACCCTTTTCCCGGAATTCCGTCCCGCAATGCGCATTGCCAATTCTTTGTGCGCGTATTGCCTCATGTGGACGCGGGTGGCAGGAGGATATTTCCCGAGCCGTCCCACCGCGACGCTCCATTGTTTCCCCGCTCCGATACGGCGACATCCGGGTGGCGCTGCCGAACCCGGGTCACACCCCCGTAGGAGCCGGTGCGGCCCTGGTCACGGGGCGTGCCACGCGAAGGAGAAAGCACGTTGGGCCGTTACCTACTGCGCCGCCTCGGCAACTACGCAATCCTGGTGTTCATCGCGGCCAGCGCGACGTACTTTCTCGCATCCTTCACCCTCCACCCCGACATCAACTACCTGTCGAAGAATCCCCGGCCGCCCCTGCACTCGATCTACGCGATCCTGCACGCCTACAACCTCGATCCGCACACGCCCGTGTACCTCCGGTATTGGCGCTGGCTGACCGGGATCGTGCTGCACGGGGATTTCGGCAGGACCTACGACGGCGCTTCGGTCAACACCGAGCTGGGCCGCCGCGTCCTGGTCAGCACCGAGCTGCTCTTCGTCGCGACCGTCCTGGGGGCCGTCGGCGGCGTCGCGGTCGGCGCCTGGAACGCACTGCGGCAGTACCGGCCCTCCGACCGGGTGTCGACGATCGTCTCCTACGTCCTGCTGGCCACCCCGGTCGTGGTGATCGCGGTCGGACTGCGGACCCTGGACACCGCGGGCGACGGGCCGCTGGTGCAGTACATCGGGATGTACGACCCGAAGGTGCACGGCACCCTCCCGGTCGTCCTCAACAACCTCGAACACCTCGTGCTGCCGACGCTGACGCTGCTGCTCGCCCAGATCCCGTTCTTCAGCCGCTACCAGCGCAGCACGATGCTCGACGTCCTGGGCAGCGACTTCCTGCGGACGGCCCGCGCCAAGGGGCTCCGGCGGCGTCAGGCGGTCCTGCGGCACGGACTGCGCACCGCGGTCATCCCCGTGATGCCGCTGGTGGTCTACAACGTCGTGCTGCTGTTCACCGGCGCGACCTTCACCGAGGAGATCTACGGGTGGCACGGCATGGGGGAGTGGCTGGTCGACTCCATCACCAGCAACGACGTCAACGCGGTCGCCGCCGTGGCGATCTTCACCGCCGGCATCGTCCTGATCGCGGGACTGCTCTCCGACCTCGTCTACGCGGCGCTCGACCCTCGGGTCCGCACCTGAGACGGCCCACGTCGACCGACTCGAGGAGATTCCCTCATGACCACCCCCGCAACCGCCGCCGGGACCGCGGCGCCACACCGGACCCGGAGCCGCGGCGCGCTCGTCCTGGCCCGCTTCGCCCGCAACCGGCTGGCCCTGGTGGGCATCGCCCTGGTGATCGCCCTGGTGCTCCTGGCGTACGCCGTACCGCCGTTCCTGCACTGGACGTACCACGACAACGACTTCGCCAGCCTGGACACCGGGCCCGGCGGCGCGCACTGGTTCGGCACGACCCACTCGGGCCAGGACCTGTTCGCGCTCACCTTGAGGGGCCTGCAGAAGTCACTGGTCGTCGGACTCGTCGGAGGGCCGCTCACGACGCTGATCGCCGCGGTGGTGGGCGCCTCGGCCGGTTACTTCGGCGGCTGGACCGACCGCGTCCTGATGTGGTTCCTCGACCTGATGCTGGTGATCCCGGCGTTCCTGCTGCTCGCCGTCCTGTCACCGGCGTTCCAGCACGGGACCTGGCTGTTCTTCGTGGTCCTGCTCGCGGCGTTCGGCTGGATGATCACCGGTCGGGTGGTGCGGAGCATGACCCGGACCCTGCGGGAACGGGAGTACGTCCTGGCCGCTCGCTACATGGGCGTCCACCCGCTGGTCATCATCTTCCGGCACATCCTCCCCAACGCGGCCTCGATCCTCATCATCGACGCGACCGTCCAGGTGGGCGCGATCGTGCTCGGCGAGACGTCGCTGTCCTACTTCGGGTTCGGCATCCAGGCGCCCGACGTGTCCCTCGGCACCCTCATCGCCGCCGGAACGCCGGACGCCAACACCTCCCCGTGGCTGTTCTTCTTCCCCGCCGCCTTTCTCGTCCTGATCGGCCTCTCCGTCGCGTTCATCGGTGACGGACTGCGGGACGCCTTCGACCCGACGGCACGGGGAGCGAAGGCCCGGGGCCGCGCCCGGCCGGGCGCGCCCACCTCCCGGCACGCGAAGGCCCGGCAGGTCCCGCACCGCAAGCCCTCAGCCGCGGTCATCACCGCGGCACCCACCGAGGAAGGAGTCACGTCGTGACCGTCCCCACCGCCGCCCCCGGCGTCCCCAC
>NZ_JARAVK010000006.1:0-92539 GCF_033792765.1 Streptomyces sp. PA03-6a
CCTCCCCTCCCCTCGTCCCGACAGGAAGGCCGCCATGAGTGATCCGGCGCAGTCCGCGCAGTCCCCCTCGACCAGCCCGCTCGACCGGTTGCCCGACCGCGACGCCGAGGAGACCGCGGAATGGCGCGCGTCGCTCGACGCCGTCATCCGGCACGCCGGGCCCGACCGGGCCGCCTACCTGCTGCGGCGCGTCCACGAGTACGCGGCGGCGTCCGGGGTGCCGGTCCCCGGGTTGCTGTCCACGGAACCCGTCAACACGATCCCCGCGGCGGCCCAGCCGGCCTTCCCCGGCGACCTCGCCATGGAGTCCCGGATCACCGCGCTGAACCGGTGGAACGCGGCGGCCATGGTCACCCGTGCCTCCCGCCTGGGCCTGGGGGGCCACATCGCGACGTACGCGTCGGCGGCCTGGCTCTACGAGGTGGGCTTCCAGCACTTCTTCAAGGGCAAGGACGGGGGAGGTTCGGGCGACCAGCTGTACGTGCAGGGGCACGCGTCACCCGGCATCTACGCCCGCGCGTTCCTGGAGGGCCGGCTGCGCGAGGAGCAACTGGACGGCTACCGCCGCGAGGCCGACGGCCACGGCCTGCCGTCCTACCCGCACCCCCGGCGCCTGCCGTGGCTGTGGGAGTTCCCCACCGTCTCCATGGGTCTCGGCCCTCTCGCGGCCGTCTACCAGGCCAGGTTCAACCGCTACCTCCACGCCCGGGGCATCAAGGACACGTCGGCGTCGCGGGTGTGGGCGTTCCTCGGGGACGGCGAGGTGGACGAGCCCGAGTCGCTGGCCGCGCTGGCGCTCGCCGCGCGCGAGGGTCTCGACAACCTGACCTTCGTGGTCAACTGCAACCTGCAGCGCCTGGACGGCCCGGTACGGTCCAACTCCAGCATCGTGCGGGAACTCGAGGGCCGGTTCCGCGGCGCGGGCTGGAACGTGGTCAAGTCCCTGTGGGGCGAGGCCTGGGACCCGCTGCTGGCGCAGGACACGGAGGGCGCCCTGGTGCGGCGGCTCGGCGAGGTGCCCGACGCCCAGATGCAGACGTACGCCGCGCGGGACGCGGCCTACGCACGCGAGCACTTCTTCACCGGCGACGCGCTGGCCCGCATCGCGTCGGGCCTGACCGACGGACGGATATCCGAGCTGTTCACCGAGTCCCGGGGCGGTCACGAGCCCCTGAAGGTGTACGCCGCCTACCGCGCCGCCGTGGAGCACCGGGGCGCGCCGACCGTCGTCCTCGCCCAGACCGTCAAGGGGCACACCCTGGGCTCGGACTTCGAGTCGCGCAACGCCAACCACCAGATGAAGAAGCTGACGATGGCGCAGTTCCGCCGGATGCGCGACACGCTGGAGCTGCCCATCCCGGACAGCGCGCTGAGCGGGGACCTGGTGCCGTACTGGCACCCCGGTGAGAACTCCGAGGAGGTGCGGTACCTGCGCGAGCGACGGGCGGCCCTGGGCGGCCCCGCGCCGGTGCGCAGGGTGGTCGCCAAGCCGCTGGAGCAGCCGCCGGCCGCGCCTTTCGAGGCCCTGCGCAAGGGCTTCGGCAAGCAGGAGGTGGCCACCACCATGGCGCTCGTGCGGCTGGTCAAGGACCTCATGCGCGACCCCGACACGGGGCGGCGCTGGGTGCCGATCATCCCCGACGAGGCGCGGACGTTCGGCATGGAGTCCCTCTTCCCGACGGCCGGGATCTACTCCCCCGACGGCCAGACCTACGAGCCCGTCGACGCCGACCAGTTGCTGCACTACCGCGAGGCCGAGAACGGGCAGCTGATCGACGAGGGGATCACCGAGGCCGGGTCGCTGGCGGAGTTCACCGCCGCCGCGACGGCCTACGCCACGCACGGCGAGCCCATGATCCCGTTCTACATCTTCTACGCGATGTTCGGGTTCCAGCGGACGGGCGACCAGTTCTGGGCCCTGGCCGACCAGTTGGGGCGGGGCTTCGTGGTCGGCGCGACCGCGGGGCGTACGACGATGACGGGCGAGGGCCTGCAGCACGCCGACGGGCACTCGCACCTGCTGGCGTCCACCAACCCCGCCGCCGTGAGCTACGACCCCGCGTTCGCCTTCGAGATCGCCGTGATCGTCAGGGAGGGGCTGCGGCGGATGTACGGCGACCGGCCCGAGGACGTCTTCTACTACCTGACGGTCTACAACGAGTCGAAGCGGCAGCCTGCGATGCCCGACGGGCCGTCGGTCGAGGAGGGGATCCTGCGGGGCATCTACCGCTTCCGGCAGGCGCAGTCCCCCGGCGCCGGGCCGCGGATCCAGCTGCTGTCCTCCGGCACGGCGATCCACTGGGCGCTGGAGGCCCAGGAGCTCCTCGCGTCCGAGTGGGGGGTGCAGGCGGACGTCTGGTCGGTGACCTCCTGGACGGAACTGCGCCGCGACGCGCTCGACGCCGACCGTCAGCGGATCGGTGGTGAGGAGCGCGTCCCGTACGTGACCTCGGCGCTGTCGGGGGCACCCGGGCCCGTCCTGGCGGTCAGCGACTGGATGCGGCAGGTGCCCGACCAGATCAGCCAGTGGATCGAGCAGGACTACTCCTCTCTCGGTACGGACGGCTTCGGCCTGTCGGACACCCGGGAGGCGGCGCGCCGCTACTTCCGGGTGGACGCCGGGTCGATCGTGGTGGCCGCCCTGGACCGGTTGGCGCGCGCCGGAGCGGTCACCCCGCAGACGGTGGAGCAGGCCCGCGGCCGATACGGCTGGCAGGCCTGACGCGCCCACCGGGGACACGGAGGTCTCCGTGTCCCCGGTGGGCCCTCGGTGTGAACGTCGCCGAAGGCCCGCCGCCCCGCGCCGGGCGGCGGCCCGGCGGGTTCACTCCCGCATCCCGGCGAGTGCCGCCGCCGGGCCCCGCACGGCCAGCGCGGCCGGGACGGTCGCGGCGGCGACCGCGAGCACCGCGCACGCGCCGACGGCCGCACCGAGGGCCGTCCACGGAAGTGCGATCGGGCTGTCCACCGACAGCAGGGCCAACGCGCAGCGCATCCCGGCGAGGTTGAGTGCGGCGACGGCCAGGCCGAGCAGGGCACCGACCGCGACGACCACCAGGGACTCGGCGCCCACCAGCCGCAGCACCTGCCTCCCCGTGGCCCCGGCCAGCCGCAGCACGGCCAGCTCGCGGACCCGGTCGGAGGTGGCCATCACCATGGTGTTGACCAGGGAGATGGCGGTGTACAGCAGGGCGATCCCGAGGACGAGCAGGAAGCCGAGCCGGGTCGTGCGGTCGTTCTCGGGCCGGCCGGCCGCGAGCCACGCGTCCCGGGTGAGCACCCGGCCGCCGGACGGCTGCACCGCCTCGCGCAGCGCGGCGGCCACCGCGCCGGGGTCGGCGCCGTGGGCCAGGGCGACGTCCACCCGGTCGACGGGAGCGCCGGGGGCGTTGGCGGGGGTGACGTAGACGCCGTTCCCGCCCGTGCCGGTGGCCATCACCGCCGCGATGCGCAGCGTCCTGCCGGTGCCGTTCCCGAGCCAGACCCGGACGCTCTGCCCGACGGAGTGCCGTTCCCATTCCTCGTTGACGACGATCGACCCGTCGTCCAGGTCGCTCACCTTCCCCGCGACAAGCGCCAGCCGGCTGGTGGCGGCGAGGGCCCGGGGGTCGGCGGCGTGCGCCTCGGACCTGATCAGCGCCGGGCCGTCCTCCAGGACGTACACCGCGCTCGACGCGGTCGGTGACATCTGCGTCCCGGGGACGTCGCGCAGACGCTCCAGGGTCCGGGGGCCGAAACCCGCGCCGTCCGGTGCGACGAGGACGAAGGCGGCGGTGGTCCGCTCGCGCGCCTCGGCGGCCTCGGCACGGCCGAGCGTGGCGGTGGCACCGAGCAGCGAGCCCGTGAGGGCGACCATCACCAGCACGGGCGAGGCGACCGCAGCGGTACGGCGCACGCCGGCGGCGGCGTTCTCGCCCACCAGCATGCCGGCCGCGCCGGGCAGCAGGCCCGCGGCCCGGGCGAGCAGCCGGGTCAGCGGGCGCAGCACGACGGGTGCGAGCAGCGCGGTCGCGGTGATCAGCAGCATCGGCCGGCTCACGTACGTCTTGCGGTGCAGCAGGTCGCCGGGGTCGCCGTACAGCGTGACGCAGAGGGTCACCACGGCGGTCAGCAGCAGCCCGCCGCCGGACAGCCACCGGCCCCACGTCATCGCCCCGGTGTCCACGGAGGCCTCGCGCAGCGCCTGCGCCGGGCCGGTGCGGCCGGCCCGCCACGAGGCCGCGGCCGCCCCTCCGAGGGCGACGAGCAGGCCCGTCCAGAACGCGGCGTGGTACGGCCAGGTGTGGTCGCCGATGGCGAACCAGCCCGGTGCCAGTCCGCCGTCGACCACCGCCGCGGCCAGCCACGGCGCGGCGTACCCGCCGAGCGCGCAGCCCGCCGCCGAGGCGAGCACGCCGACCAGCAGGGACTCGGTCAGCACCATGCGGCGGAGCCGGCCCGGCGTGGCGCCCGCGGTGCGCAGCAGCCCGAACTCGCGGCGGCGCTGGGCGACCGCGAAGGCGAACGTGGACGCCACGACGAACACCGACACGAAGGCGGTGACGCCGCCGGCGGTGCCGAACAGGGCGTTCAGCGCGGTCACCGCCTCGGTGTCCCGGCCGGGGTCGGCGTCGGCGTGACGGCGGCCGTTCCCGGTGAGGACCCGGGCGCCGCTGCCGCGGACGACGTCCCGTACCGCGGCGGCGTCCGCGGCGGCCACCAACTGCACGCTGACGGGGCACAGTCGGGCGGCGCGCGCGTCGGTGTAGAACACGGCGTGTTCGAACCCGCGGCCGGGCACGGTGCCCACGACGCGGACGGTGCCCCGGTCGGTGCGCACCCGTGCGCCCGGCGTGGCCCAGCCGCCGGTCACGACGACCTCGTCGGCGGCGCGGGGCGCACGTCCCGCAGTGAGCCGGTACGGGGCGAACGCCGCGGTGGACCAGGGGTGTCCCACGAGGTCGCCGGGGCCGTCCTCGGCCCGTACGGGGAAGGACCGGTCCTCGACGACCGTGCCGAGCCGCCGCAGCCCGGCGAGGGTCGCGGCGGGTACGGCACGCGGCTGCGCGAGCGGCTGCGTCCGCTCGCCCCTCGGTGTGGGCACGCGCAGGGTGTCCTGACCACGGACCACGACCGGCGCCGCGGCGAAGCGTTCCGGCCCCCGTTCGGGCGCGTCCTGGGAGGCGGCGAGGACCAGTCCCATCACGGCCGGCAGCGCGACCCCCAGCGACAGCGCGACGAAGCTGCCGGTGAAGGTGACCCAGCGGGTGCGCAGGGTGTGCAGGGCGAGGCTCAGCACGGCACGGCCTCCAGCCCGGTCATGCGCGCGGCGATGGCGTCGGCACCCGCCGCGGCCAGTTCGCCGTTGACGCGGCCGTCGACGAGGAACACGACGCGGTCGGCGTAGGAGGCGGCCACCGGGTCGTGGGTGACCATCACGACGGTCTGGCCCTCGTGGTCGGCCATGCCGCGCAGCAGGGTCAGCACCTCGCGGCTGGTCCGCGAGTCCAGGGCGCCGGTCGGTTCGTCGCCGAACAGCACCTCGGGACGGGTGATCAACGCACGGGCCAGGGCGACGCGTTGCTGCTGCCCGCCCGACAGCTCCGACGGCCGGTGCCCGGCGCGGTCGCCGAGCCCGACCTGCCGCAGCACGTCACGCACCCGCGCCCGGGAGGGCCGGCGGCCGGCCAGGCGCAGCGGCAGCGCGGCGTTCTGCTCGGCGGTCAGCGAGGGCAGCAGGTTGAACGCCTGGAAGACGAACCCGATGCGTTCACGGCGCAGCAGGGTCAACTGCCTCTCACCGAGCCCGCTGAGGTCGGTGTCGCCGAGGAGGACCGACCCCGACGTGGGCCGGTCCAGGCCCGCGGCGCACTGCAGGAGGGTCGACTTGCCCGAGCCGGAGGGCCCCATGACGGCGGTGAAGGACCCCCTGGGAAAGGCGAGGGAGACCTCGTCGAGGGCCGTCACGGCGTTGTCGCCGCAGCCGTGCCGCCTGGTGACGGAGCGCAATCGGATGGCGTCGTCGTTCATCTGTCCCCACTCGTTCGGTGCCGGTTCTCCGCCGCGCCCGGCGGGGCGGAGTGCTCCGGGACGCGGCGCCTCCCGGACGGCTCCACGAAATCCCGTGGGGCGGGTCCGGCGCAGTGCGGCAGGGGCGAGAGCCGGGGTAGGGCCAGGCATACCCCCGGTCCTCACGCCGGCCCGATGGTCCGGGCCCGCGCCCGGGTCCTACGGTGATCCCCATGCAACCCAGGAATGTGTGGCAGGCGATGTCCGGACCGGGGTTCCTGCTGTCCGCGTGGCCGTGGCGCTCGCTGGCGTACCTGCTGACCGGGGTGGTCGCGGGCGCCGTCACCCTCGTGGGGATCGTGACCGCGGCGGCCGCCGGGGCCGCCCTCGCGGTCGTGCTGGTGGGCCTGCCGTTGCTCGTGCTCACCGCGCTCGCGGGCCTCCCCGTCGCCGTGCTGGAGCGGGGCCGGCTGCGCCTGGTCGACCGTGATCCCGCGCCGGGACCCCATGTGCCGCCCGCCGAGGGAGGGTTGTGGGCCTGGCTGACCACCCGGCTGCGGGAGCGGGCGACCTGGCGGGAGCTCGGCTACGCCCTGCTGTTCGCGGGTCTGCTGTGGCCGGTGGACGCCCTCCTCGTCACCGTCGCGCTGGCGGTGCCGGCCTCCCTGGTCGCGACTCCGGTGCTGATGGCCACCGCCGGGGAGGGGCACGAGGCGAAGGTGCTCAAGCAGTGGAGCGTCACCACGTGGCCCGCGGCGTGGGGCACGGCCGTCCTGGGGCTGCTGCTGCTCGCGCTCGGCGCCTACGTCCTGGGCGCCGCCGCGGGCGCCAGGGCCGGCCTCGCCCGGCTCCTCGTCGCCCCGCGCGAGCGGGACCTGGGCGCCCGGATCGTCGAACTGACCCGCTCCCGCGTGCGCCTGGTGGACGCCTTCGAGGCGGAGCGGCGCAGGATCGAACGGGACCTCCACGACGGGGCGCAGCAACGCCTCGTCGCCCTGTCCATGGCCCTGGGGCTGGCCCGCCTGGACGCACCGCCCGGCCCCCTGGCCGACCGCCTCGCCACGGCCCACGACGAGGCGGGCAGGGCCCTGGAGGAACTGCGTGAGCTCATCCACGGCATCCACCCCCGGGTCCTGGCCGACTTCGGCCTGGCGGCGGCCGTCGCAGACGCCGCCGACCGCTCCGCCGTCCCCGTCGACGTCGACGTGGAACTGCCCGGACGGCTGCCCCGGGCGGTCGAGGCCGCCGCGTACTTCGTGGTCCGCGAGGCCCTCGCCAACGTCGCCCGGCACAGCGCCGCCGACCGCGCCGAGGTGAGCGGCGGACACCGCGACGGGCGGCTCTTCCTCCAGGTGCGCGACGACGGCCGGGGCGGCGCCGAGCCCGCTGCGGGCAGCGGGCTGACCGGGCTCGCCGACCGGGTGTCCGTCCTGGATGGCAGAATCTCCCTGTCCAGCCCCCGGGGCGGACCGACCCTGCTGCGTGTGGAGATCCCTTGCGAGTGGACCGAGCGCTCCGCGTAGTGCTGGCCGAGGACAGCGTCCTGCTGCGGGACGGCCTGACCGGCCTCCTCGACCGCTGCGGGCACGAGGTGGTGGCCGCCGTGGGCGACGCCGGCGCGCTGGTCGCGGCCGTCGACGAGCACTCCCCCGACGTGGTGGTGACGGACGTCCGCATGCCGCCCGGATTCCAGGACGAGGGCCTGCGGGCCGCGGTGCTGTTGCGGCAGGAGCGGCCCACCCTGCCCGTCCTCGTCCTCAGCCAGTACGTGCAGCGCGCCTACGCCGCCGAGTTGCTGGACTCCGGCGACGGGACGGGCCTCGGATACCTGCTGAAGGACCGGGTCGGCCAGGTCGAGGAGTTCGTCGAGGCGCTGTGCGAGGTCGCCGCGGGCGGCACGGTCGTCGACCCCGAGGTCGTACGGCAGTTGCTGCGCCGCCGGCGCGATCCGCTGGAGCGGCTCACCCCGCGTGAGCGGGAAGTGCTGGCGCTGGTCGCGGAGGGCAGGTCGAACGGCGCGATCGCGCGCCACCTGTTCGTCTCCGAGGCGGCCGTGGGCAAGCACATCGGCAGCATCCTGACCAAGCTCGACCTCCCCCCGGCCGACGAGACCCACCGCCGCGTCCTGGCCGTCCTGGCCTACCTGCGGGCCTGATCCACGGGAAGCCCCGCACCGGTGGCTCGGCGGGTCAGCCCACCGCCGCATCGCCCTGCCGGCGCACCATCTCGGTGATCCAGACGGGCGCGAACGGGGACGTGCACCCCGGGGAGGTCGGGTAGTCCTTGAGCACCTCCAGGCGCTCGCCGATGCCGACGGCGCGGGCCCGGTGCTCGGGGTGCTCGATCCCGATCTGGGCCAGGCAGTGGTTCATCGCCCACTGCAGGCGGTCCGGGGCGTCCTTCATGTCCGCCTCGATGACGTCGAGCAGCCCCGGGAGGTCGAGGCCGTCGGGCTTCTTCGCCACGCGTTCGGTGGTCAGCGCCCATCCGGCGCTCGCCACCACGGGATCCGGGTCGGCCGGCCAGGCCACGCGCAGCTCTTCGGCGTGCGGGTTCCTCTTCACCACGTAGTTCACGAGCCAGTCGTGCACCTTGGGCGCGCGCGCCTCGCGCAGCATGACGTCCAGCTCGCCGCGCCCGAACGCCTTGGGGCGGCAGATCAGGATCGCCAGCAGTCGCGCCGCGGTGTCGTCCGTCTCCCAGAGCGCGCAGGCGAGTTCGTGCTGCGTCTTCAGCCGCTTCGCGAGGGCGCGCAGCTTGCCGAGGTTCACACCGTGGTCGTCGCCGTGCCTCTCGTTCACCGCGCGGGTCTTGGGGTCCTCGAGCGCGGCCAGCTCGGTCATCACCTCGGCCGGCGTCGTCTGCGCCACATCGGTCTCCTGTCCCTCGCGAGCGGGGTTCGGCCTACGACGGTGCCACATGCGGCCGCTGGTCGCGGCGGCCGGTCCCTACGCGGCTGAGGCGGCCACGTCCAGTTCGGCCCAGACGACCTTGCCGTTCACCGCCGAGCGGGATCCCCAGCGACGGGACATCTGGGCGACCAGGAAGAGGCCGCGGCCGCTCTCGTCCATGGAGTCCACGCTGCGCAGGCGCGGGGCGCAGACGTCGGTGTCGGACACCTCGCAGGTCAGCGCCTGGTGCCGGATCAGGCGCAGGCCGATCGGGCCGGTGCCGTGGCGCACGGCGTTGGTGACCAGCTCGCTCACGAGGAGCTTCGTGGAGTGCTCGAGCCCGACCAGGCCCCAGGCGGTCAGCTGGCCGACGGCCAGCTTCCTGGCGCGGCAGACGGCGGTCTCGTCGGCGGGCAGCGTCCAGGAGGCGATGTGGGCCGAGTTGAGCGACCGGGTCCTGACCAGGAGCAGGGTGACGTCGTCGCACGGTACCTGCGCGGGGAGGGACTCCGTCGCGCGGGTGCAGAGCTCCTCCAGGGACCGGCCCGGTTCCCCGAGGGCGGCGCCCAGGCGGTCCATCCCTTCCTCGATGTCGCCGCCGCGGCTCTCGATCAGGCCGTCGGTGTAGAGGGCGATCAGGCTTCCCTCGGGCAGTTCCAGCTCCACGGCCTCGAAGGGGTCCCCGAGGCCGATGCCCAGGGGCGCTCCGGTGGGGAGGTCGGGGAAGGTGACCCTGCCCTCGTGGTCGACGATGGCGGGCGGGGGGTGCCCGGCCCTGGCCATGGTGCACACCCGGGTGGCCGGGTCGTAGACGGCGTACAGGCAGGTGGCGCCCACGACGGCGGGTGTCTGGTCCACGGGGTCGGTGTCCTCCTCGACGAGTCTCTGGACCGTGTCGTCGAGGCGGGTCAGCAGTTCGGCGGGGGGCAGTTCCATGTCGGCCAGCGTGCGGACGGCGGCGCGGAGCGTGCCCATGGTCGCGGCGGCGTGCAGACCGTGGCCGACCACGTCACCGACGACGAGGGCGACCCGGGCGCCGGACAGCGGGATGACGTCGAACCAGTCGCCGCCCACCCCGTGGTCCATGTCGGCGGGCAGGTAGCGCGATGCCGCGTCGACGGCCATGCCGCCCCTCAGCCGGCGCGGGAGCAGGTTGCGCTGGAGGGTGAGGGCCGCGGTGTGCTCGCGTGCGTACTGGCGTGCGTTGTCCAGTGCCAGTGCGGCACGCCCGACGAGTTCCTCGGCCAGCAGCAGGTCGACGTCCTGGAACGGCTCCGGGTCCGCGGTGCGGATGAACAGCGCCACGCCCAGCAGGGCACGCCGGGCGCGGATCGGGACGACCATCAGCGAGTGGACCCCGTTCGCGCGGATCCTCGCGGCCAGGGCCGGGTCCTTGTCGATCCACATGCCGGGAGCGGTGTCCAGGATCGGCTCCAGGTAGGACCTGCCCGTGCTCAGGACGTGGGCGAACGGTGAGCCGGGCGGCACGGTGACCGGCTCGCCGCGCACCCACGCGGAGTCCGGAACCGCCTGGTGGACCGAGGCCAGACCCGCGCGTCGCAGAGCGGGGAGGCGTTGGCCCGTCGGGTCGATGCGCACCGGCGGTCCCTCGCTGAAGGGTACGGACTGCTCCAGGTCCACGGCGACGTAGTCCGCCAGCAGCGGTACGGCGAGCTCGGCCAGTTCCTGGCTGGTCTGCATCACGTCCAGGGTGCTGCCCAGACGCGTACTGGCCTCGCCGACGGCGGCGAGGCGCTCGCGCGCGAGCCGGCTCTCGACCACGTCGGCACTGATGACGCAGACCCCCAGCGATTCGCCGTCGGCGCCCTGCAGGCAGTGGAACGACGCCGCGAACGGGTGCTCCCGGCCCTTGCTCACCGGCAGCCAGGTCCGGTACTCGTGCACCTTGGTGGTGCCGCTCTTCAGGACCTGCCGCATCACGGCCTCGAGCGCGCCCGCCTTGGCGCCGGCCAGCACGTCGACGAACCGTCGTCCGAGTCGCTCGTCGCGGGGGATGCCGTCGTGGTCCTCCATGACGTCGTTGACGAAGACGCACCGCAGCTGCGGATCGCGGATGACGACCCCGATGGGCGCGCGCGCGAGGAGCGGCCCCCACACCGATCCGCTCAGCGCGTCTCCGGACAGCACGCCGGTGTCGGTCAGGGTCGCGAGCCAGCGTGTCGTGCCGTTCCGGCCCTGCAGCATCGTCATCCGCAGGGTGACGTCGATCGTGCGCCCGTCCTGGTGGGACACCGCCGTCGTGCCCGGCCAGCCGTTCTCGGCACGGCACTGCTTGACGAAGTCCGACATCGACGGGGTCTCCCCGAAGGACGGCAGCACCAGCGCGGCGGGCAGGCCGACCACGGCTCCGGCGGCGTATCCGACCAGGCGCTCGGCGGCCGGCGTCCACGCGACGACCGTTCCCCGCTCGTCGAAGAGCGCGAACGCCGAGTCGGATATCCCGGGCGTGTTCACATGCTTACCGAGTGTCACCGCGTCCGTGCAGGTCATCGAAGTCTTGTCCTCAGGCAGGCAGGGGTGGGCGGAATGCCCGATTTGCGTCTTCCGGGGTGATGACCGGACAGCATCCGGATCTGTGACAGACGGCCCCGCATCCGGCACTCCCCCGGCGCCATCCACGGCGCCGGGTCACCGCGCGCCGGCGTCGGTGGACGCCTCCGCGGCGGCTATGTCACCGGTCTCCGCCCAGAGGGTCGTCACGCCCTCCTCGTGCAGGGTGTGGATGGGGACGGAGGTGTGCGACAGGATCGCGGGGATCTTCTCGTCGCCGGGCAGGACGAGGCCGTAGACCTCCTTCCACCCGGCGCCGACGGCACGGTGCCCGAGGTCGCGCAGCAGACGGCTGCCAAGCCCGCTGTTCTGCCACGCGTCCTCGACGAGCAGCGCCGCCTCCGCGTTCCCGCGATCCGGCATCAGGTGGCCCACGGCCACGATGTCGCCGGCCGGCTGCTGCACGGCCAGGTGCACAGCCCCGGGCCTGGACAGCAGGGTGCGCAGGTAGGAACGGGGATCGCCCATCGCGCGGTGGTACCGGCTCCACAGGGTGCGTGCCGAGCACCTGAGGTGCATGGCCACGGTGCGTTCGAGGTCCTGGGGGCCGACTTCGACCACGTGGGGCCCCTGCCGCGCGGGCCTTGCGTTCCGCAGCCGGCCGCGAGCGAAGGGGATCACCGGCCCTCGCCTCCCGGGGCCGTCACGACGGGAACCACAGGTCGGCCTCCTCGGCCTCCTCCTTGCCGATGGCGAAGAGGGCGATGTCCTTCTTGCGGGACCGCTGCGGCGGCAACCGGGCCACGAAGGCGTGGTCCCCGTCGCCGACCAGCGCCCTGCCGTGCCCGCCGGAGCCCGAAGTGGGCAGGAAGTACTCGGCGTTGACCTCCCTGTAGCGTGCCCATTCCTCCGGGAGGTCGTCCTCGCGGAAGATCGCCTCGACCGGGCACACGGGCTCGCACGCACGGCAGTCCACGCACTCGACGGGGTTGATGTAGAGCGTCCTGCCGCCCTCGTAGATGCAGTCCACCGGACACTCGGCGACGCAGGCCCGGTCCTTGACGTCGACGCAGGGCTGCGCGATGACGTAGGCCACCTTCTGCTCCTCGGTCGCTGCGGGGACGGACCGGTGGGCCGGCTGCCCCGGGCGTCCTTCGATCAGCTGTATGACCGGGACACCCCTGACGTCGTGACAAGGCGCCCGCCCGGAGGCCGGGCGACACGACCGGCTGTGTCACACGACGGGGTGCCGAGCGGTCTGGTGGTTGACTCTCCGTACATGGTTCGCAGCATGCGACATCCGAGATGAGGTGCATTGTGTCCCCTGAGAACACTTTCGTGATCGTCGGAGGCGGTCTGGCCGCGGGCAAGGCGGCGGAGGCTCTGCGGGAGAACGGCTACGACGGCCGGCTCGTCCTCATCGGCGACGAACGGGAAAAGCCCTACGTCCGCCCGCCGCTCTCGAAGGGCTATCTGCTCGGCAAGGAGACGCGCGATTCGATCTACGTGCATCCCGACGAGTGGTACGACAAGCACGACGTCGACCTGATGCTCGGTACGACGGTGACCGGCCTCGACGCCGGCGCCAAGGAGGTGGAGCTCGACGGCGGGCGCCGCTTGCCCTGGACGAAGCTGCTCCTGGCCACCGGTTCGACCCCGCGCCGCCTGTCCGTCCCCGGGGCGGACCTGGACAACGTGCTCTACCTGCGCCGTGTGGGCGACAGCGAGCGGCTCAAGGAGGCGTTCACCGCGGGCGCGCGGATCGTCGTCATCGGCGCCGGGTGGATCGGCCTGGAGACCGCCGCCGCCGCCAAGCAGGCCGGGGCGGAGGTGACGGTGCTGGAGCACGAGGAGCTGCCGCTGCTCAGGGTCCTGGGGCGCGAGGCCGCCGAGGTCTTCGCGGGCCTGCACACCGACCACGGCGTCGTGCTGCGCCACGGCGTGACGGTGGAGCGCATCACCGGCACCGGCGGCCGCGCCGACGGGGTGCAGCTCGCCGACGGCACCCGCCTCCCCGCGGACGCCGTGGTCGTCGGCGTCGGCATCACCCCCAACGTCCAGCTCGCCGAGGCGGCCGGGCTGGAGGTGCGCAACGGCGTCGTCACCGACGCGCACCTGCGGACCTCGTCACCGGACGTCTTCGCCGCGGGCGACGTCGCCAACGCCCACCACCCGTTCCTCGACCGCCACATCCGCGTCGAGCACTGGGCCAACGCGCTCAACCAGCCGGCCACCGCCGCGCAGGCCATGCTCGGCAAGGACGCCGTCTACGACCGGCTGCCGTACTTCTACACCGACCAGTACGACCTGGGCATGGAGTACACCGGCTACGTGGAGCCCGGCGGCTACGACCGCGTCGTCTTCCGCGGGGACCGGGCGGCACGGGAGTTCATCGCCTTCTGGATGTCGGGGAACCGCATCCTGGCCGGCATGAACGTCAACGTGTGGGACGTCGTCGAGCCGGTCCGCGACCTGATCACCTCGCGCGCCGCGGTCGACGACGCGCGCCTGGCCGACCCGGACGTGCCCCTGGACCGCGTCGTCGCCTGACGATCCGGCCCCGTGGGCGTGGGACGGCCGGGCGCCCCGGTCGTCCCACGCCCTTCCGGACGCCCCGCCACGCGGTGCCCGGCGGGCGGGGACCGCTGTCACAGATGGCCTGACCGCCCGGTCGTATTTGGTGACAACCAAGTCGATCGGAGCAGACCGTGGCCCTCACTGAACGACACATTTCCACCATGGTGCTGGTGATCGGTACCGGAGGAGCAGGACTGCGAGCGGCGATCGAACTGGCGGAGGCCGGTGTCGACGTCCTCGCGGTCGGCAAGCGGCCCAAGGACGACGCCCACACGGCCCTGGCGGCCGGAGGCATCAACGCAGCGCTCGCCACGATGGACCCCGAGGACAGCTGGCAGCAGCACGCCGCGGACACGCTCAAGGAGAGCTACCTGCTGGCCGACCCCCGCACCGTGGAGATCGTCACCCAGGGTGCGGCCCTGGGCATCGACGACCTGGAGCGGTACGGCATGGCCTTCGCCAGGGAGGAGGACGGCCGGATCTCGCAGCGCTTCTTCGGCGCGCACAAGTACCGCCGCACCGCCTTCGCCGGGGACTACACCGGCCTGGAGATCCAGCGCACGCTCGTGCGGCGGGCCGAGCAGCTCGACATCCCGGTGCTCGACGGCGTCTACATCACCCGCATCCTCGAACACGACGGCGCCGTGTTCGGCGCGTACGGCTTCGACCTCACCGACGGCACGCGCTACCTCATCCACGCCGACGCCGTCATCCTCGCGGCCGGCGGACACACCCGGATCTGGCGGCGCACCTCCTCCCGGCGCGACGAGAACACCGGTGACTCGTTCCGTCTGGCCGTGGAGGCCGGCGCGCGGCTGCGCGACGCCGAGCTCGTCCAGTTCCACCCCTCCGGCATCATCGAGCCGGAGAACGCGGCCGGCACGCTCGTCAGCGAGGCCGCCCGCGGTGAGGGCGGCATCCTGCGCAACGCGCTCGGGGAGCGGTTCATGAGCCGCTACGACCCCGAGCGGATGGAGCTGTCCACCCGCGACCGCGTCGCCCTCGCCTCCTACACGGAGATCAAGGAGGGCCGCGGCACCCCCAAGGGAGCCGTGTGGCTGGACGTCTCCCACCTGCCGCGCCAGACCATCATGAACCGGCTCCCCCGGGTCTACCAGACGCTGCTGGACCTGCAGATGCTGGACATCACCCGCGACCCCATCGAGATCGCGCCCACCGCGCACTACTCGATGGGCGGCGTCTGGGTGCGGCCCGAGGACCACAGCACCGACGTCCGCGGCTTGTACGCCATCGGCGAGGCGTCCAGCGGCCTGCACGGCGCGAACCGCCTGGGCGGCAACAGCCTCATCGAGCTGCTGGTCTTCGGTCGCATCACGGGTCAGGCGGCCGCCGCCTACTCGCTGGGACTGACCTCGCAGCCGCGGTCGGCGGCGGCGGTGGCGCAGGCCCGCGCCGAGGTCGACGACCTGGTGGCGGCGGACGGACCGGAGAACGTCCGCGCCCTGCAGCGCGCCATCCGCAACACCATGACCGAACACGCGGGCGTGGTGCGCGACGAGGAGGGCCTGCGGGCCGGTCTGGCGGAACTCGACCTCATCGAGCAGCGGATGGAGTCCGTCGGTGTCCACCCCGACATCGCCGGCTTCCAGGACCTCGCGCACGCCTTCGACCTCAAGTCGGCGGCCCTGGCCGCGCGCGCCACGCTGGAATCGGCGCTGGAGCGGCGTGAGACCCGCGGCTGCCACAACCGCAGCGACTACCCGGCGCAGGATCCGGCGCTGCGGGTCAACCTCGTCTGGTCCCCCAGGACCGGCGTCACCCGGGAGAGCATCCCGGACATCCCCGAGGAGATCACCGCCCTGATGCAGGAGGTCTCCACCGAAGGCAAACTCGTCGAGTGAGGACCGCTCGCGTCCTGTGAGGGATCCGGGGGCCCGCCACATCGGGCCCCTGTCACAAACGGCTCCGCTGCCCGGTCTTCCCAGCGAAGAGACACCGGCCGGTGCCGGTGGGGCGCCCCACCGCCCCTTGCGCGTCACGCACGAGAACATCCGAGAGGACTCCATCATGAAGGTCGTAGTCATCGGCGGAACCGGGCTGATCGGCTCGAAGGTCGTCAGCAAGCTCAACGAGCACGGGCACGAGGCCGTCGCGGCCTCCCCCAACACCGGCGTCAACACCCTGACCGGCGAGGGTCTCGCCGAGGTGCTGCAGGGCGCGCAGGTCGTGGTCGACGTCTCCAACTCGCCCTCGTGGGAGGACGACGCCGTGATGAACTTCTTCCGCACCTGCACCGGCAACCTCATGGAGGCGAACGCCAAGGCGGGTGTCGTCCACCACGTCGCTCTCTCCATCGTCGGCACCGACCGGCTCCCGGACAACGGCTACTTCCGCGCCAAGCTGGCCCAGGAGGAGCTGATCAAGGCGTCGGGCATGCCTTACTCCATCGTCCACGCCACGCAGTTCTTCGAGTTCGTGAACGGCATCGCGGACGCGGGGACCGAGGGCGACACGGTGCGCATCGCGCCCGTGAAGTTCCAGCCCATCTACTCCGACGACGTGGCCACGGCCGTCGCCCGCACCGCGGCCGGCACGCCCCTGGGCGGCATGGTGGAGATCGCCGGCCCGGACGTGTTCCGGTTCGACGAGCTGGTCCGTGACGTGCTCACCGCCCAGAACGACCCCCGCAAGGTCGTCGCGGACCCGCAGGCCCCGTACTACGGGTCCGTGCTGCAGGACGACTCGCTCGTCCCCGGCGCCGGCGCGCAGCTCGCCGCGACCCGCTTCGCCGACTGGTTCGCCCAGCAGCAGCGGTGACCCCCGCGGGTGGCCCCTGCCCCCGGTGGGGGCCACCGCAGCCGTCCCCGACCCACCCGTACGAAGAGGTCGACCCGCCATGCCCAGGAATTGCGCGGAAACCACCGTCCCCGGCTCCCGTCCGCAGGAGGAACTGTCCGGTGCGTACGTCATCGACCCGGTCCACAGCGCGGTCGGCTTCTCCGTCCGGCACGCCATGGTCGCCAACGTACGCGGCAGATTCTCCGCGTTCGAGGGGTTCCTCCGGCTCGACGCGCGCCATCCGGCCCGTTCGGAGGCCCACGTGAGCGTGCAGACCGGCAGCCTGGACACCGGCGTCCGGGCGCGGGACTCCCACATCACCGGCCCCGACTTCCTGGACTCGGCGACGTTCCCCCTCATGGTCTTCCGCTCCACCGCGGTCGTCCCCCTGGACGAGGACCGCTTCCGCATGACGGGGAACCTCAGGATCAAGGACGTCGAACTGCCGCTGCACATCGACCTCGACTACGGCGGCACCGCCCGCGACACCGACGGGCAGCGACGGGTCGGCTTCGAGGGCTCGGCCGTCCTCCGCCGTTCGGACTGGGGCCTCAACTGGAACGTCCCCCTGGAGACCGGAGGCGTGCTGCTCAGCGACAAGGCGCGGCTCGAACTCAGCGTCTCAGCGCTGCAACTCGGCCCGGAGGCCCTGTGATGACCCGATCCGCCGACCACCACCCCGACACTTCGGCGACCGCCGCGGCACTCGCCGCCCAGGCCGTGGCGCTGGAGCGGCGCGTCATCGAACTGCGCCGCGAACTCGCGGACGTCGCCGATCGCATGACCACCGTCGCCGAGGCTCTGAGCGGCCTCCGCGGCTCCGGTCTCCTCCCCGACCAGGCCGCGGGCGACGACCACTGAGGAGCCCTGGGGTCAGGCGGGCTGCCACAGCTCGATGCGGTTGCCCTCGGGATCGGTGACCCAGCCGAACCGGCCGACGCCGTCCATGTCCTGCGTCTCCTCGGCCACGTCGGCGCCCTTGGCGCGCAGTTGCGCGAGCATGGCGTCCAGGTCGCGGACCCGGAGGTTGAGCATGGTCTGCTGGGTGCGGGACCCGAAGTAGTCGGTCCCGGACTCGAAGGTCGCGAACACCGTCGGCCCCGCCTCCTGACGCCACAGGCCGTGCTCGTCGGCGTCCAGGCCCAGGCAGTCCCGGTACCACGCGTTCAGAGCCGCGGGGTCGGCCGCCCGCATGAAGTACCCACCGATTCCCAGCACACGTTCCATGCCGCCCATCCTGCCAGGACGGCGATCAGGACGCGCGGCACCACACCATCGCCCGACGGGCGCCCGGGGCGGCACCCGGGGACGGCCTTCAGCGTCGGCCCCGCAGGACCGCTCCCAGGGCCAGACCGGTACCCAGGCCGATCAGGGTGCCGGACACGGCCCACCGCCGGCGCGGTCCCCGGGGCGCAGGGGCGCCGGGCACCCGCGGGGTGCGCGCCGGGGGGCCGGCGGCGACGGCCCGGGCGAGTTCCTCGCCGACGACGCCCAGGAAACGACGGCCCGCACGGCTCCCGGACGAGCGGGCGATCCACGAGGCGCGGGCCCTGCTCCAGTAGTCGCGCCCCGCTTCCCCGGTGAACATCCCGGCCAGCATGTCCCGCAGCAGGCCCTCGGGGATCGTCCCGATCTCGTAGCCCATCCACGCGTAGTTCATCATCAGGTCGGCGTAGACGTGCCGTCTCTGCCCGTCCGGATCGGCGATGTCCGTCGCACCCCAGACGGGCTGGAACAGTGCCATGTCGTCGAGCTCCAGCCGGGCCAGCTCCAGGTAGTAGCCGCGGATCCCCTGGATCTGCTCGGCCCTGGCCTGCCGGTTCTGGACGATCAGCGACACCGCGACACCGGCCAGCGCGAGTGCCGAGACGATCGCCGACGTGAAGCCGTAGGCGGCACCGACCTGGCCCAGCCGGTCCCAGTCCACGCCCCGCGAACCGGAGATCCCCTCCAGCACGAACGGGGACAGCAGGACCGCCGCCAGCACGACCGCCGCGGCCGCCAGCAGCCCCAGAAGCCCGGTGACACGTCGGGCCAACGAGCCCCTTCCCACCGGACGTTGACGAACCATCACAGCGCACCCTCCCCCAAGCCGGGCCCTCCCGGTTGCCACGGGCCGATTGTGCCGTGCCGGCCCGGGGGCCGGGGTGTGACCCCGCTTGTAGGAGGCTGCGCCTACCAGTTGGGAGGGACCGGCTCGTGGAGCCGGCCGACGCTTTTCTGAAACACTCGGCGCGCCGGAGGACTCCGATCACGAAGGAATGCTGGACATGAGCCGAGTATCGCCCGTGGATACGGTCCGGAATTTCTGCGCGGAATTCGGACCCACCTATGACGATGCCGTGGCCGCCTGTCACCGGTTCCTCCATCCCGACGTCAACTGGCAGTCCGTCATCTTCAACGACCATCCCGTGGACGGCCTGGACGCCCTCCTCGACGACCTGCGCCGTGCCCTGGAGACCTTCCGCGCGAGCGGCTTCCGCATGGATGTACGTCACATCCAGGCCGACGGGGACGTCGTTTCCGTGCGCCGGACCGACGAGCTCCTGGATGGGGAGGGACATTCCCTGGAGGCGCACGACATCGTGTCAGCCGTCTATCTCGAGGACGGCAAGATCCGGTGCGCGAGGGACCGCTTCTTCGATTCGAGCAGGTCCGCAGACGCGTGGGGCGGCTGACGGCGGCGTCTACTCCTGGACCACCGCCGCGGTCTGCAGGCGAGCCGCGTCCTGGCCCGGCGGGGCACCGAACATGCGGCGGTACTCGCGGCTGAACTGCGAGGGGCTGTCGTAGCCGACGGCGTGACCGACCGCGGCGACGTCGTCCGGCGCCGCGATGAGTCGCAGGCGGGCCTTCTGCAACCGGAGTTGCTTCTGGAACTGCAACGGGCTCATGGCGGTCACCGCGCGGAAGTGCCGGTTCAGCGAGGAGACGCTCACGCCCACCTCCCGGGCGACGTCGTCGATCCGGATGACCTGGTCGTAGTGGGCCTTGATCCAGTCGATCGCGCGGGCCACCAGCGACATGCGGCTGTCGGCGCGTCCGATCTGCCGGATCAACGCTCCCTGCGGCCCGTTCAGCAGCCGCCAGTGGATCTCGCGCCGCACCCCGGGAGCCAGTACGGGCACGTCCCGGGGCTCGTCCAGCAGGCGCAGCAGCCGCAGGACCGCGTCCAGCAGCCGGTCGTCGGCATCGCTGGTCGCCAGGCCCGGGCCCTCGTACGGGCTGGCCGGGACAGGGGCGGCCTCCAGCAGCAGCTGCGCGATGACCGCCGGCCGCAGCGGAAGCCCGAACCCGAGGAACGGCTCGGCGGCCGAGGCACGGCTGATCTGCGAGGTCAGCGGCAGCTCCACGGTGGCGACCAGGTACTGGCCCGCCCGGTAGTCGAAGATGCGGTCACCCAGGACCGAGCGCTTCGCCCCCTGGACCGTCAGTGCCATCATCGGCTCGTTGACGGTGCCCATCGGTTCGGTGACGTGGTCGCTGGCGAACACGACCGTTCCCTCGACCCACCGCGGCCGCGGGCTCCCCGAGGACAGACGCGTGATCCGCTCGCCGATCTCTTCCAGGTGACGCACCATCCCAGTGGACCACATCATGGCGACGCGCGCACGGACGATCTGGGCAAGGCTGAGCGGATCGTGCAACGATCCGCGCCGATCGGTCTAGGAGAACACCAGGTGGCGGGGTCGAATGGAGGAGCACCAGGGGACGGCCTGCGCGGTCTCCCCACCCCGTTCTCCGTGAGGAAGCCCCATCATGCCGCTCGATTCCTACGTCACGCTCGGCCGCTCGGGACTGCGCGTCAGCCCCTTCACCCTGGGCACGATGACCTTCGGTGAGGATCACGGATGGGGCTGCAGCCCCGAGGAGTCCGCGAACATCCTGGCCGCCTACCTCGACCGCGGCGGCAACTCGATCGACACCGCGAACATCTACACCAACGGACACTCCGAGAAGATCGTCGGCGACTACTTCGCCGGCCGGCCCGCGCTGCGCGACCGGGTCGTGCTCGGCACCAAGTTCTTCGGCAACCTCTACGAGAACGACCCCAACGGCGGCGGACCCGGCCGCAAGGCGATCGTGCAACAGCTGGAGAACTCCCTGCGGCGCCTGCAGACCGACTACGTCGACATCTACTGGCTCCACAACTTCGACCCGGCCACGCCCGTCGAGGAGACCCTCCGCGCGCTGGACGACCTGGTCCGCGACGGCAAGGTCCGCTACATCGGGTTCTCCGACGTACCGGCGTGGGCGACGGCCGAGGCCGCCACCATCGCGCGCTTCCGCGGATGGGCCCCGATCATCGCGCTGCAGCTGGAGTACTCCCTGCTCGAACGCACCTCGGAGGGCGAGCTGATCCCCATGGCCGAGGCCCTCGGCATGGCCGTGATGCCGTGGGGGCCGCTGCGCAGCGGCTTCCTGTCCGGCAAGTACTCCAGCTCCTCCACCGGGCCGGTGGACACCGCGCGCACGCAGCTCGTCGGCGCCCCCGGCGAGGCCGACTACAAGGTCATCGACGCGCTCCACGCCGTCGCCGCCGACGCGGGCGCCGACCCCGCCGCGGTCGCGCTGGCCTGGGTGCAGGGCCGCCCCGGGGTCACGTCCACCCTCATCGGCGCACGGCGCATGGACCAGTTCGAGGCCAACCTGCGGGCCCTGGACGTCAGCCTCACCCCGGCCCAGCGCGGTGTGCTCGACGAGGTGTCCACGCCGTCGCTGAACTTCCCCGCCCACAACAACGCGACGCTGGCGCCGATGCTCCAGTTCGCCGGGGCGAGCGTCGACGGCCGCCCGTCCATGCCCTCCCCGCTCCTGCGGGCCCACAGCGCCCGCTACTGAAGCGGCTCCCACGGTGCGGGGGGGTGCGTGACGACACGGGGCCGGGGCGTGATCGCCCCGGCCCCCGCCGCGCGTCAGGCGCCGACGTAGGAGGCCAGGTGCCGGCCGGTGAGCGTCGAGCGGGCGGCGACGAGGTCCGCCGGGGTGCCCTCGAAGACGATCTGCCCACCGTCGTGGCCTGCGCCGGGGCCGAGGTCGATGATCCAGTCGGCGTGCGCCATGACCGCCTGGTGGTGCTCGACGACGATGACGGACTTGCCGGAGTCGACGAGGCGGTCCAGCAGACCGAGCAGTTGCTCGACGTCGGCGAGGTGCAGGCCGGCGGTCGGCTCGTCGAGGACGTAGACGCCGCCCTTGTCGCCCATGTGCGTGGCCAGCTTCAGCCGCTGCCGCTCACCGCCGGACAGCGTGGTGAGCGGTTGGCCGAGGCTGACGTAGCCGAGTCCGACGTCGGCGAGCCGGCCGAGGATGCGGTGCGCGGCGGGCGTGTGCGCCTCGCCGGCGCCAAAGAACTCCTCGGCGTCGGTGACCGACATCGCGAGCACCTCGCTGATGTCGCGCCCGCCGAGGTGGTACTCCAGCACCGAGGCCTGGAAGCGCTTGCCCTCGCACTCCTCGCAGGTGCTGGCGACGCCCGCCATCATGGCCAGGTCCGTGTAGACCACGCCGGCTCCGTTGCAGGTGGGGCAGGCGCCCTCGGAGTTGGCGCTGAACAGCGCGGGCTTCACGTCGTTGGCCTTGGCGAACGCCTTGCGGATCGGGTCGAGCAGTCCGGTGTACGTCGCCGGGTTGCTGCGGCGCGAGCCGCGGATGGGGCTCTGGTCGACGGACACGACACCGGCGCCGGCGGGGATGGACCCGTGCACGAGGGAGCTCTTGCCCGAGCCCGCGACTCCCGTGATCACCGTGAGCACCCCGAGCGGGACGTCGACGTCGACGTCGCGCAGGTTGTGCGCCGTGGCGCCGCGGACCTCCAGGTTGCCGGTGGGCTTGCGCACCGTCTCCTTCAGGGACGCACGGTCGTCGAAGTGGCGCCCGGTGATGGTGCCGCTGCTCCGCAGCCCCTCGATGTCGCCCTCGAAGCAGACGGTGCCGCCGGCCGTTCCGGCGCCGGGGCCGAGGTCGACGACGTGGTCGGCGATGGCGATCGTCTCCGGCTTGTGCTCCACGACGAGCACCGTGTTGCCCTTGTCCCGCAGGCGCAGCAGCAGACCGTTCATCCGCTGGATGTCGTGCGGGTGCAGACCGGTGGTGGGCTCGTCGAAGACGTAGGTGGTGTCGGTGAGCGAGGAGCCGAGGTGGCGGATCATCTTGACGCGCTGCGCCTCGCCGCCCGAGAGCGTGCCCGACGGCCGTTCGAGCGAGAGGTAGCCGAGTCCGATCTCCACGAACGACTCGAGGGTGTGCTGCAGCTTCGTGAGCAGCGGCGCCACCGAGGGCTCGTCCAGGGCGCGCACCCAGGCGACCAGGTCGCTGATCTGCATCGCGCAGGCGTCGGCGATGCCGATCCCGGCGATCTTCGACTCCCGGGCGCCTTCGCTGAGCCGCGTGCCGTCGCACTCGGGGCAGGTGGTGAAGGCGACGGCGCGGTCCACGAACTCGCGGATGTGCGGCTGCATCGCCTCCTTGTCCTTGGCGAGCATCGACTTCTGCACCCGCGGGACCAGTCCCTCGTAGGTCATGTTGATGCCCGCGATCTTCATGCGGGTCGGCTCGCGGTGCAGGAAGTCGTGCAGTTCCTGCTGGGTGAAGGTGCGGATCGGCTTGTCGGGGTCGAAGAAGCCGGACTCGGCGTAGAGCCGGGAGTTCCAGCCGCCGCCCTTGTAGCCGGGGACGGTGATCGCACCCTCGTTGAGCGACTTGGAGTCGTCGAAGAGCTGGCTCAGGTCGATGTCGGAGACCGTGCCCCGGCCCTCGCAGCGCGGGCACATGCCGCCGGTGCGGGTGAAGGTGACCTTCTCGGCCTTGCTCGCGCCGCGCTCGACGGTGATCGCGCCGCTGGCCCGGACGGAGGGCACGTTGAAGGCGTAGGCGCTGGGCGGGCCGATGTGCGGGGTGCCGAGCCGGCTGAAGAGGATGCGCAGCATGGCGTTGGCGTCGGTGACGGTGCCGACGGTGGAGCGGGGGTCCGCCCCCAGCCGCTGCTGGTCGACGGTGATCGCGGTCGTCAGCCCGTCGAGGACATCGACCTCGGGGCGGGCCAGTGTCGGCATGAAGCCCTGGACGAAGGCGCTGTAGGTCTCGTTGATCAGCCGCTGCGACTCCGCGGCGATCGTGTTGAAGACCAGGGAGCTCTTGCCCGAGCCGGAGACTCCGGTGAACACCGTGAGCCGGCGCTTCGGGATCTCGATGCTGACGTCCTTCAGGTTGTTCTCGCGCGCACCGTGCACGCGGATCAGATCGTGGCTGTCGGCAACGTGCGGCGCAGGCGACTGCGCGTCCGCCTTCTTGGCCATGTGTGTCGTCTCTCCATCTGTCTCGTGCGTGCGCGGCCGCTCTCGCGGTCCCCGTCGGCGTCGCCTGGCTCGATCTGACCGGCTTCGGTCAAGTATGTCCGGTCCCCCGCGGCGGCGGGGCGCGGCCACCGTAACCGTCCGCCGGGCCGAAGCGGGAGCGGGGGCGGGGCGGTCAGCGCACCTCGTTGAAGCGGATCGTGTTGCCCGCGGGGTCGCGGAAGGCGCAGTCGCGGATCCCGTACGGCTGCTCGGTCGGCTCCTGGACGACCTCGGCGCCGCCCGCCACGAGCCGCTCGAAGACTCCGTCGAGGTCGGGCGTGGCCAGGGTGAGGCGGGCGTAGGTGCCCTTGGTCATCATCTCGGTGATGGTGCGGCGCTCGTCCTCGGTGATGGCCGGGTCGGCGGCCGGCGGCTCCAGGACGATCGACGTGCCGGGCTGGTCGGCGGGGCCGACGGTGATCCAGCGCATGTCGCCGTAGCCGACGTCGTTGCGGACCTTGAAGCCGAGGGTGTCGCGGTAGAAGGCCAGCGAGGCCTCGGGGTCGGTGTGCGGGAGGAAGGTCCAGTGAAGGGTGATGTCCATGCCCGTCACGCTAGCCGCGGCCCGCTCGCGGGGGCTTCTCCATTCCTGACCGATCCTCCCGGGCGCGCACGGTGCCCCCCTTGCTCAGAGCGCGCGACCCGGCAGGGACGCACACCACTGCTCCGAGGTCATCCGCCAGACGACCTCGATCCCCACCTCGCCGGGGGCGGACGGGCCTTCCGGTTCCGGTACGTGTGCGATCTCGGTGAAGCCGAGGCGGCGGGCGACGGCTCCGCTGGCGGCGTTGGCGGCGTCGTGGTGGATCTCCAGCCGGTCGATGCCGGTCAGGCCGAAGCCCTGGCCGACGAGTGCGGCGGCGGCCGCCGTGGCGAGTCCCCGTCCGGTCCACCGGGGGTGGAGCCAGTACCCGATCTCCAGTCCGCCCGCACCGATGCGGCGGTGGAGACCGCAACTGCCGATCACCACGTCCTCCGACGTGATCGCGTAGGCGTACGCCTCCCCGCTCCCCCACTCGTCCTGGCTGCGGGCCAGGAAGCCGGCGGTGTCCCGTCTTCCGTGGCCCGCCGCCCAGGGCATCCAGGGCACCAAGTGGCCGAGGGACTCGTGGATGGCGTGGTCCAGGGCGTCGAGGTCGCCGGTACGCCAGCGGCGCAGTTCGACCTGGTCGGAGCGGAGGATCTCGGCGGGCACGTCCATTCCCGGATGCTCTCGCAGCCTCGCGGAGCCCGACAACGGGATTTCGCCTGGCAGCGGCGGCGGGGGCGGGGGGCCGTGCGGCCCGTCGAGTCCGCTCTGATATTCCTACCGGAATGACTGCAAATCCCACCGCCCTGGTCGATGTCTCCGAGTGGGCCGCCGCGTGCCGCGGCCGTACCGGGGACGTCCTGGCCGGTCTCGGTCATGCTCCCGATCTCCTGCGGACGGACCCGGGGACCGCGGCACACGTCCTCGACGCGCGTCTGGCCCGGGAGATCCCCGCTCTCCTCGACCGGGACGAGTGGGTCGAGCTCCACACGCTGCTGGTGGCCTGCCTCGCGGAGTTCCTGATCGGCGTGCACGGCGCACGCTGGGCATGGTGCGAGGACTCGGCCTCACCCGTGGGCGGCCGCTGGGTCGTCACCGGGTTCACGCATCCGCTGGGCGGGCGGACCTCGCCGGTCGACGTGGGCGCGCTCGCGGGCGACGCGCTGACGTCCGGGCCGGCCGTCAGCCTCACGGCACTGATCGACCGCGCGGAGCTGGCGTCCGGCCTCCGCGCCGTACGCGCCTGAAGGAAGGTTCCCGCCCTCAGTTCGCCGTCGGCTCCGCACGCGCCGGCCGTCCCTTCCCCGTCCGCAGGAGACGCAGGCCCGCGAGGCTCTGGAGGGTCATCGCGGCCGCCGCCGCGGTGGTGACCACGAAGCCGCCATGTGCCCCGAACGAGTCGATCGCCCAGCCGGAGACCGCCGCGGCGGCGGCCGAGCCCGCAGCGCTGGCGGAGCCGAGCCAGGAGAACGCCTGGGTCAGGACGGCCCGGTGGACGGCCGACTCGGTCAGCACGGAGAAGAGCACCAGAAGGGGCTGGATCGTGGCACCGGTCAGGAGGACGACCAACCCGAGCCCGAACGGTGAGCCGACCATGGGCAGCAGCAGCGTGCCGAGCAGGAGCGCACTGGTCGCCGCCAGCAGTTGCACCGGGGGCGCGGCGCCCCACCGGCGCGAGCCGTACACCCAACCGGCCAGCAGACCGCTGCAACTGGAGACGGTGAAGACCACGGCCGCGGCGCCCGGTGCGCCGTGCTCCACCGCGAAGGCGGTCACCGACACCTGCATGGCGCCGAAGAAGACACCGAGGGCGAGGTTGAGCCCCATCAGTACGAAGACCGCGCCGCACAGCAACGACCGGCCCGCACGGGCGTGTACGGCGCTGTCGGCCGCCGGCGGGGGCGCGCTGCCGCGCTGCGCCGCGAGGACCAGGCCGCCGGCCACCGACAAGGAGGCGGCGAGCACCACGCCGGCCGCGGGATGTCCGGCCGCGGCGAGCGCACTGACCAGCGCCGGGCCCACGAGGTAGGCCACCGCGTTGCCGATCGACTCCAGCGCGAAAGCGGTGGGCAGTTCCGCGGCGCGATCGGTGCGCAGCAGCGCCGCCCAGCGTGCCGCGGACATCGCGCTGAGCTGGGGAAGGCTGGCCCCGACCAGCGCACCGCCCAGCGTCATGAGGGCGTCGGAGGCGTCGGCGGCCACCAGGGACACCAGGACGGCTACCGCGAAGGCGTGGGTGAGCAGTGCGGGCGGCAGCACCCGGGTCTGCCCGAACCGGTCCACGAGCCGGGCCAGTTGGGGCGCCACGAGCGCGTCGGTCACCGCGAATCCGCCGCCGACCAGGCCGGCCGCGGTGAAGGTGCCGGTATGGCTGTGCACGAGCCAGACGATGCTGAGGCCGGTCATCGCGATGCCGACGCGTCCGAGCGACGCGGGCAGGAAGAAGGCCGCGGCGCCGGGGGTACGCAGCAGGGAACGGTAGTTCGCCGAGGGCACGGCGATTCCCTTTCGCTGCCCGGCGGGACGGCCCACCTGGGACGTCGGTGCCCGGATGTGCCGTCCCGTGGAAGCCGCCTGAAACCGTCCAGTGGTGGCGCGGAGAGGGGGCACGCGCCCCGCACCGACTCCATCACCGGGCAGAAATCTTGACGTGTTGTGAGTGGCCATCCTCGACGCCGGCGCGGGTGATGTCCATGCCCCGCGCACCGGCCGGCCGGCCGGCCGGTGCGCGGGGCAGTCGGCGCCGCGACCCTAGGCCGTGTGGTCCGCGGCCGCGTCGTGCGAAGGCGGTGGGGTGGCGATGACGAAGAAGGTGAAGTCTCCGCGTGCCTTCGCGTCGACGGCCAGGGGCAGGCGTAGCCGCCCGCAGGCCGCCATGGCTCTCACAGCGGACCGGCTCAGGCCGAGTCCGGTCATGAGCAGCTTCTCGACCCGGACGGGCGCAGGGAGGTCGAAACCGACGACGACCTCGAACGATGCCGGATCGTCCTGCTCGATGTCGTAGAACGGCGTGTCGGTCTCCAGCTCCCATGTGCCGGTCCAGTCGAGCCGGTACCCGGCCCTTCCGGCCAGCGCCCCGTCCATCGTCAGATGCCGCACCATGGCCGGATCGTTGTTCTCGAACATCAGCAACCGCTCGTGGTCGAGTGCCTGTACGTGGACGCGCTCGTGGACGGGGATCTTCGACGTACGGCCGCACAGCTCGCAGCAGATCAGCATCCAGACGTCGAGGAGCTTGCCGCTCGCGTTCACGCGGAACTTGCCGCTGGGACGGTGGCGCGTGGACCTGCACGACACGCATGCCGTGACGATGGCGGGCAGAGCGAGCTCCCTGACCACCCACAGCGCTTTCCGGTCGACGTCGGAACCGCCGCCTTCAGCGGACACACGGATACTGCGGACCTCGTTCATGGCTTCGGCGAACTCCAGGGCTGACGGAGGAGGCGTCAGGGAGCGCGTCGCGGCGCTGTGAACTCCCCCGGATCCAGTGGCGTGAGGCCGGCGTCCGAGAGCGGAGCACACCGGCCGGCGCGACGTGGCACATCACGTCGCGTGAAGGAAGCCCGCACCGATCACGAGGTGCGGGCTTCGAACGGCACGCCGGAACCGGACGGGGAGTGACTCCAACCCGTCTTCATTCCGCACGTGCGCCACTGGTTACAGATCCATGGCCGAGATGATGTTCGACCAGCGGGCGGTCAGGCAACCGAATTTCCCGAAGGCCACGAACGGCGGGCGGGGCGGCGCATCGTGCGCCGCCCCGCCCGCGGGGTCACCGGGCCGGCGGTCAGCGGACCGAGCGCGCGGCTTCCTCGATGATGCGCGCGGACTCCTTGGGGTGGGACACGCTCACCGCGTGGGACGCGCGGACCTCCTCCACGTGGGACTTGGCGCGCTTGGCCATGAAGACCTGGAGCTCGCGGGGGATGTTCCGGTCGTTGGAGGCCACCAGGGTCCAGGAGGGGATGGTCTTCCACGCGGGCTCGCCGGAGGGCTCGTTCAGCGCGCCGCCGGACACGGGGCGCTGGGTGGCCGCCATGATCTCCGCGGTGTGTGCGGGGACGTCCGCGGCGAACTGCTGGTGGAACTTGGCCTGGTCGATGTAGAGGTCGACGCCCTTGGAACCGTCGGGCATCGTGACCGGCACCTGCTTCAGCGCGCCGCCGAGCGTGCTGCCCTCGAACTTCAGCGACAGGTTGAAGGCGTCCTCGCCCTTGTCGGGCATGAAGGCGGCCAGGTAGACCAGGGCCTTGACCTTGTCGGAGCCGTGGGCGGCGTTGGAGATCACGGCGCCGCCGTAGGAGTGGCCGGCCAGGACCACGGGCCCGTCGATGCTGTCCACCAGCTCCCGGACGTACGCGGCGTCGCTGGCCAGCCCGCGCAGCGGGTTGGACGCGGCCACCACGGGGTAGCCGTCGTGCTTCAGCTTCTTGACGACGTCGTTCCAGCTGGAGGAGTCGGCGAACGCGCCGTGGACCAGGACCACGGTCGGCTTGCGGTGGTGCGAGGGGGCGCCGTGCTCGCCCTTGGTGGCGCTGGCGGGGGCCATGGTCGCGGCGAGCAGACCGGCGGCGACAGTCACCGTCGCCATGACGGTGAGCGGGGTGCGGAGGGTCCGGTAACGGGCATGACGGTTCACAGGAAGGCCCTTTCGAGGCGGGAGGTGGTTGTGCGGTCCGGGCCCCGGGAACGAGGTCCGGCGGAGGGTGCGGCGGGATGCCGCCGCACGTCTGCGAGAGGTGGCTCGCGGCCGGCAACCAGGGACGTCCGGGTCCGGGACCACCAGGAATCACCGGTGCGGGCGCTTCTCGGGGAGGCCCGCGGGCAGGGGCGGCGCAGTGGCCCGGCCCCGCGCTCCGGCGGTGGGGTGGGTCAGTTGGTGTGCAGCGCGGTGTGCAGCGCGCGGGTGGCCTGCTCCATCGCGGCGGTGGTCGCCTGCGTGGGACGGACGGGGTTGAGCATCATGAAGTCGTGCAGCGTGCCGTTGTAGCGGACGCTGGTGGTGGGGACGCCGGCCTGCGTGAGCTTGCGGGCGTAGGCCTCGCCCTCGTCGCGCAGCACGTCGTTCTCGTCGGTGATGACCAGCGCGGGCGGCAGGCCCTCGAGGTCCTCCAGGCTCGCCCGCAGCGGCGAGGCGGTGATCTCCGCCCGCTCGGCCGGGTCGGTGGTGTAGCAGTCCCAGAACCAGGCCATGGCCTTCGCGGTCAGGTACGGGCCGTCTGCGAACTCCCGGTAGCTGCCGGTGTCCTGGGCCGCGTCGGTCACGGGGTAGTAGAGCGACTGGTGGACGAAGGTCACGTCGCCGCGCTGCTTCGCCATGATCGTCAGCGCCGCGGTCATGTTGCCGCCGACGGAGTCGCCGGCAACGGCCATGCGCGAGGCGTCCAGGCCCTCGTCCGCGCCCTTCCCGGTGATCCAGCGGGCCGTCGCGTACGCCTGCTCGATCGCGACCGGGTACCGGACCTCGGGCGAGCGGTCGTACTCGACGAACACCACCGCGGCATGCGCCATGACGGCCAGTTCGCGCACGAGACGGTCGTGCGTACCCGCGTTGCCGAGCACCCACCCGCCACCGTGCACGTACAGCACGACGGGCAGGACCTCCTCCGCGCCCACGGGCTTGACGATGCGCACGCGCACGTCGCCCACCTCGGCCGGCACGGTGATCCACTTTTCCTGCACGTCGTACTTCTCGACCGGCGCCGCCTGCAGGTCGTCGAGGACCTTACGGGCGCCTTCCGGACCGAGCTCGTAGAGGAATGGCGGCGTCGCCGTGGCGTCCGCGATTTCCTGAGCCGCAGGCTCGAGGACGGGCTTGCTCATTGTCGAACTCCCAAGTTCGGCACTCTCGTGCACTTCCTTCGCCCTTATGACAAAGGACCGGCTGAATATGTGACACCTCAGTGGACAATGTTCTTCTCACCGTGGTCGTGGGTGATCTCCTCGAATTCCCGCACGGTGGGCTTGGGAATCTGTGTTCCCTTCCCGTACAGGCCCCGGCTGAGCAGGGCCCGCAGTCGCTCCACACGGCCCGCCCTGCCGTCCGGGGAGAGGCGGATGGGCGCGTACTGCTCGTGCTGCGTGAGGAGGTGGAGTTGTTCGCGGCCGAGCGGCTGGTGGACTTCGACGTACTCGCCGTCCGGCAGGCGCTTGATGATCCCGGTCTCGCGGCCGTGCAGGACCTTGTCGCGGTCGCTGCGCTGGAGGGCGAGCGCCCAGCGCTTGGTCACGCCGTACACCACGAAGGGCACGACGAACAGGCCGACGCGGACGGCCCACGTCACGGAGTTGACCGACATGTGCAGGCGGATGGAGATCACGTCGTTCGCGGCGCCCAGCAGCGCCACCGCGTACACGCTGACCCACGCGGCGCCCAAGGCGGTGCGCACCGGCCGGTTGCGGGGCCGGTCGAGGATGTGGTGGTCGCGGTTGCCGTCCTTGGTGACCCATGCCTCGACGAACGGGTAGGCCCCCAGGGCGAGGAAGAGCCCGGCGCCCGCCAGCAACGGCACGAGGTTGTCCAGCGCCAGGGTGTGGCCCCAGAAGACGACCTCCCAGCCGGGCATGACGCGCAGCAGGCCGTCGAGCACGCCCATGTACCAGTCGGGCTGTGAACCGGCGGTGACCTGGTCGGGCCGGTAGGGGCCGTACAGCCAGATGGGGTTGATCTGCGTGGTCGAGGCGATGATGAGGACGACCCCGCTGACCAGGAGGAAGTACGCCCCGGACTTCACGGCGTACACCCGGAAGGGCAGGCCGACCACGTTCCGCTCGGTACGTCCGGGCCCCGGGTACTGCGCGCGCCGGTGACGGCGCGCCAGGACCAGGTGGGCGACGAGGATGCCGGCCATGAGGGCGGGGATCACCACGACGTGGAGCGTGTTGAAGTGCGCGATCAGGTCCTTGCCCGGGTACTCGCCCCCGAAGAGGTACATCGACAGGTAGGTCCCGACGACCGGTATCGAGAGGATGGTGCCGTTCACGACCATGAGTCCGGTCCCGGAGAGCAGGTCGTCCGGGAGGTCGTAGCCCGTCAGTCCCTCGAACATGCCCAGGACCAGCAGGGAGAAGCCGAGCACCCAGTTGAGCTCGCGCGGCTTGCGGAACGCACCGGTGAAGAACACCCGGAGCATGTGGGCGAACATGCTGGCGACGAAGATCAGCGCCGCCCAGTGATGGGCCTGGCGGATCAGCAGGCCGCCGCGCACCTCGAAGGAGATGCGCATCGTCGAGTCGAAGGCCTCGGACACCATTTGGCCCTGCAGCGGTGCGTAACTGCCGTGGTATTCCACCGGCGTCATCGACGGATGGAAGTACAGCGACAGGTACACCCCCGTCAGGACGAGGATGAAGAAGCTGTAGAGGGATATCTCCCCCAGCATGAATGACCAATGGCTGGGGAATGCCTTCCGCATCCCGGACGATCTGGTACGTCTGTCGACGCCCAATCGTTCGCCGACCCATTCGGCGACTTTCACCCCCCGGTCCGGCGGTCGTTCCGAATCGGCGGGCCGGCTGTCACCGTCCATGTTCCTGTCACCATTCATGTTTCACCCATGGCGGGTCGCGGGTCGGCACTCTCGTGCACCTTCCGTCAATACGACCGATCACGCGGCGAAAGTGTGACGTGTGCCGTCTGCGCGGTAATGCGGAAGGGAGTTTCGCGCCTTGCTCACGGGGGGGGGCCCGCACGGGGACAGCTCCGCCGGCGGCCGGCGCGTGGGCTCAATGTCACAAGGTCCGCACGGACCCGGTCTCACCACTAGGACCGGAATCCGGTGCCATGTCGGTGTGGTGGGCGAGGGAGGTCGGGGGTCATGGATTTCTCCGGTGACGCGGTGCCGATCGCGGAGCTGCTGGACGAACGTCGGCACTTGCTGGACGTGGCGTTGTGGATGGTGGGCGGCTCGGCGGAGGCCGAGGCGGTCGTCGACGAGGTCTACCGCCGGTGGTTCGAGCTGCCGGAGGCGGCCCGCCGGTCGATCGATCCGCCCGGGGCGTGGCTCGTGAAGACGGTCGGCGCGATCTGTCTGGAGCGTCTGGCCACGTCCGCCGGGGGAACCGTCCCGTCCGTGGCGGACACGGAACGGCCGGGCATGGGAGCCGAGCTGGAGCAGGAGATCGGTGAGGTCCTGCTGACGGCCCTGGCCGCGCTGTCGCCCGTGGAGCGGGCGGCGTTCGTGCTCAACGACTGCTTCGGGATGGCGCTGGGCGCCGTGGCGGACGTGGTGGGGCGGTCGGAGCCGGAATGCGCCGAGCTCGCCGATCGTGCGCGGCTGACGATCCGCGCCTGCCGGTCGCATCCGGTGACGCCGGAGGAGCAGGACGCGGTGGCGCGCGCGGTGCGCGCGGCCTGCGTGGGCGGCGACGTGGTGCGGCTGACGTCGCTGATGTGTCCGGACGCCACGGCCTTCTTCGACGGTGGCGGGAAGATCCGGGCGCTGGTCCGGCCGGTGCACGGCGCCGAGGCGGTCGCGCGCAGTCTGCTGACCTTGCTCGCGCACCGCCAGCGGGTGGCCCTGTCCGCCCACTCCGTGAACGGCCGCACCGGTCTGGTGGCCCGCTACGAGGGCCAGGTGGTGGCGGTCATCAGCCTGGACGTCGCCGACCACCGCGTCTCGCAGGCCTGGATCGTCCTCAACCCCGACAAGCTCCGGCCCTGGAACCATCCGGCCCGTCCCGTGCGCACCCTCGGGCCCTGACGGCTCCGCGAGCCCTTCACGCCCCGGCGTCCGGGGCGAGGAGGGCTTCCAGCGGGGCGAGGTTCCCCGTCCGGGCCGCCGAGACGAAGGTCTCCAGGAGGCGCTGGTGCTCCGCGGCGTCGACGGTCCCGCGGGGCTTGTCCACCACGTGTTTGCGGGCCCGGCTGACGATCTTGCGGACGTTGACGATGCTGAGCTGGAGTATCTCGGCGATCTCCGGATAACCGTAGTCGAACGCCTCACGCAGGACGTAGGCCGCGCGTTCCGTGGGGTTCAGCCGCTCCAGGACCAGCAGCAGGGCGAACTCCACGGCCTCCGTCCGCTGGACGCCCGCTTCGGGGTCCGCGCTCGTGTCCACGGGCTCGGGCAGCCAGGGTCCGATGTAGGTCTCCCGGCGCACCCGGGCGGATTGTGCGACGTTGATGGCCAGCCGGGTCGTCGTGGTCGAGAGAAAGGCGGCCGGGCTGAGCACCGCGGAGCGGTCGGTCCGTTGCCAGCGCAGCCACACCTCCTGCACCACGTCCTCGGCCTCGGCGGCGCTGCCGAGCACGCGGTACGCGATGCCGAACAGGCGTGGCTGGAGTTCGACGAACGCTGAGGCCGCCTCGTCGAGGCTCGGTGCGGAGGGGGACGGCTCGGCGTCCGCGTTCCGCCGGTCAGAGGTCATTTACGGGCAGCCCCTGGCCGTGTGACACAAGGGTGTCACACGATGCATTACATGGGTGGCCACTACACGGTCTCTGCTCACCGAGCGTCACGATCTCTCCATTCACGTCCGCTGAATAGACCGGAAGGGGCCCGATCATGTGACAGAAAGGGGCGGGAGAAAGTCGTCGTCGGCACCGGAACAACAGGCTTGCGGAGAGCGCATGGTGTGTTCCATGGGCTCACAACCCACCGTTGCCTCACATCATACGCTGGACAAACGGGGCAAAAGGTATGTCGAGTCCGGCACTTCGCCAAAAACCGCACAGATTCGGCCCTCTGCCGCCAGAGAAAGAGTGACACGTTATTCATCCGTGGTGGAAAGTTCCGCATACACGAATGCCAATGTGACGGAACGTGACGGGCCCGGTCGGGACGCACGCGCCTCCAGGGGCTACGAGAGCCCCTGGAGGTAGCGGATGAGGTCGGCGTCGGTGTCGTCCGCGCGGAGGCCGGACACGACGTCGTGGACGGCGCGCTCCAGGAGCGGCACCCCGAGCCGCAGCACGTCCTGCGCGACCGGCGTGAGGTGCACGTCCACGCTCCGCCGGTCGTGCGCCGAGGTGCGCGTGGTGATCAATCCCCGGTCGCGCAGCCGGGTCACCAGCCGGCTGGTCGCGGACTGGGTCAGGCCGATCGCGTCGGCAAGTTCGTCGAAGTGGAGCTGGCCCTCGGCGTCGCGGATGCTCTCCTGGAGGGCTCGCAGGGCATGGAACTCCCGTGCGCTCACGCCCAGTTGCCCGTGCAGAGCCCGCTCGACGCGGTTCTCGATGCGGCGGTGGAGCCGGTCGAGCGCGCCCCACCTCCCGCTCAGCGTCGCCTTCCCGGCGTTCACACTCCGGCGTGGTCGCCCGCCCGCGGCTCCGCGGGACGCCGGGGGGTGGCGCTCGTGACGAACGCGTCCCGCGGGTGCTGCACGGAGGCGAGGGAGACGAGGTCCCGGCCGAACAGGGCGGCGGTGAGCCAGACGGTGAGCACCCGGACCTTCCGCTCCCAGGTGGGCACCGCGAGCACGTGGTAGCCGCGGTGCATCAGCCAGGCCGGAAACCCCTTGATAACGATGGCCTTGTACTGGAAGATGCCGCGTCCCAGGCCCAGCGTGGCGACCACGCCGAGGCTGCTGTGGCGGTAGTCCCTGACCCTGCCGCCGCGCAGGCTCGCGACGATGTTCTTGGCCAGGCGCTTGCCCTGCCGGACCGCGTGCTGGGCGTTCGGCACCGTGTGTGCCCCCGGCACGGGCGAGGCCAGGTCGGGCACGGCCGCGTCGTCCCCGGCCGCCCACACGTCCGGCACCGGCTCGGCGTCCGTACCCACCCGCAGGTCCGGCCGCACGATGAGCAGGCCGCGCTCGTCGACCGGCAGGTCGGTGTGGTTGTGCACCACGGGGTTCGAGGCGTTGCCGGCGGTCCAGACGATGAGTTCCGAGTCGAACTCCTCCCCGGTGGACAGCACGACGTGCCCGTCCTCGGCGGAGACCAGCTGGGTGTTCAGGTGCACATGCCCGCCGCGGCGCTCCAGGTGGCGCACGACCCAGGCCCCGGGCCCGTCGGTCACCTCGGGCAGGATGCGGCCCCGCGCCTCCACCAGGTGGAACGACAGCTCCTCCAGGCTCAGTTCCGGGTAGGACTTGAGCATCGCGGTCGCCAGCGACAGCAGCTCACCGAAGCCTTCGACACCGGAGAACCCACCGCCCACGAAGGTGACGGTGAGCAGCTTCCGCCGCTCGGGCCCCGGGGGCAGCGAGGCGGCCTGGTCGAACGCCGTCAGCAGCCGGTCGCGGATGGCGACCGCCTCCTCGACGTGCTTCAGGCCGATGGCGTGCCGGGCCAGGCCCGGGATGGGGAAGGTACGGGTCACGGCTCCCGCGGTGACGACGAGGGTGTCGTACCGGAGTTCGTACTCCTCCCCCTTCACGGGCCGGACGGTCACCGTGCGGTCGGCGTGGCGGATCCCGGTCACGCTGCCCGCGACCAGCCGGGACTTGTGCAGGTGCCGCCGCATCGACACGGCGGCGTGGCGTGCCTCCACCGAACCTGCGGTCACCTCCGGCAGGAACGGCTGGTACGTCATGTAGGGACGCGGGTCGACGACGGTGACCCGCGCCTCCCCGGGCCGCAGCGTCTTCTCGAGGCCCCAGGCCGTGTAGAAGCCCGCGTAGCCGCCGCCGACGATCAGGATCTCGCGCATGATTCCCTCTGTTTCTCTCCGTCACCAATAAGACAGCGCAGGCCCTGTCGGTGTGACAGAGCATGTCCGCTCAGTGGTGAACACTGTGATCGCGACGGGGATGTATGGGGATGTTTCCCACCAGAAAGACCGTTTTGGTGGCTGTCCGCAGGCCCTCCGCTCGCCGGACGGATCAACACTGTCTGCTACGTTCCTGAGGACTCGACGTCAGCCGTCCCGGGCCGACGTCCACGGCGACGCCACGCGCGCCCCCCACTTCGCCTTCCTTCTTCTGGAGCTCCACGTGCGCACAGCACTCCTGTCCGCCGTACTCGTCAGCACCGTCGCGCTCGCGCCGTTCGCCACGGCGTGCACGGACGGCCCTCCCCCGGACGACGCCCACGCCTCGCCGCCCGCGACGGCCCTGCGCGGGGGTGCCGTCTGCTCCGCCCACTTCAGCTTCGCCACCGACGTCTCCTGCGGCCTGACCGACTTCGGCGACGTGCGCTTCCACTGCGCCGACGAGCTCACCGGTACGTGTCCGAGGACCCGCTCCGTTACGCTGGAGAACATCGGCAGGACGCCGGTCAGGCTCGTGGCCGTCAGCGGATCGGCGCCCGGCGAGAGGCACGAGACGGTCACCGGGACCCTGCCCTCCGGGGGCCGGCGGGTCCTGACGCCCCGCGCGGGCGACACCTACCTCTACGACATCCTCCTGCGCGCGGACAACGGTTTGGCCGCGGTGGGCGTCGTCGCCGTCTCCTGACGCCACGGAGCTGTCACACACGCGCGGGCAACCCGGTCTCCCCGTCAGGGGCGTGGTCATGGACGGCCGACCGGAGCGGCCGGCACACGCCCCACCGGTGCGCCACGGCGCACACGACGCGAGCGAGGGACGGTAGGCATGTCATACCCAAAGCAGGTGTACTTCGGGGACAGCGGCGAGGTCAACGCCAACTTCCGCCCGGCGAGCGCCCCTCCGAACGTCGGCCAGGCCGGGGACGGCATCCACTACCTGGCGACCACGGACATGACGCGGGGCGAGTACGGGCTCTACCGCGTCATGATGAGGGCGAACGCGGGCGGTCCCAAGACGCACTTCCACCGGACCATCTCGGAGTCCTTCTTCATCCTCAACGGCACCGTCCGCCTCTACAACGGCGAGAAGTGGGTGGACGCCCAGGAAGGCGACTTCCTGCACGTCCCGCAGGGCGGGCTGCACGCCTTCCGCAACGACTCCGACGCCCCGGCGGAGATGCTGCTGCTCTTCACGCCGGGCGCGCCGCGTGAGGAGTACTTCGAGCAGATCTCGCAGATGGGCAACGCCACGGCGGAGGAACGCGCCGCGTTCCTGGACAAGCACGACTCGTACTTCGTCGACTGACCGGAGCCCCTCCCCCGGCGCCGCGCGCCCCCTGGGCGGTGCCGGGGGTCCGTGCGCTCACTTGTCCAGGACGGCGAGTTTCGTCGGGCTCATCATCCACATCACCCGGTCGATGCCCTCCGGTGTGACGCTCAGCGTCAGGACGGCGTAGACCGTGCCGTCGCGGGACAGCTTCATGCCGGGCCCGCCGTTCACCTGGACGGGCTCCACGGTGGCGCCGACCCAGAACCGGTCGGCGAAGGCGTGGATGTACTTGGCCACCCGCTGACGGCCCACGACGGGGAACTTCGAGGCACGGACCTCGCCTCCGCCGTCGGAGTACGAGACGACGTCCTCGGCGAACATGTCCTCCAGCACCCCCACCTCCCCCGCCTTCGCGGCCGCCACGAACGCCGTCAGGAAGCGCTGGCGGTCGGCGGTCACGACACCGGCCCGCTTCTCCGCCGCCAGGTGCTTGCGCGCCCGGCTCACCAGTTGGCGCGCGTTGGCGTTGGACTGCCCGATGATCTCCGCGATCTGCGCGTAGGGGTACTCGAAGGCCTCCCGGAGCACGTAGGCGGCACGTTCCGCGGGCGTGAGCTTCTCCAGGAGCATCAGCACCGCGACCTCCAGCGCCTCCCCGTTCACGGCTCCCAGCGCGGGGTCGCTCTCGGTGTCCACCGGCTCCGGCAGCCAGGGTCCGACGTAGGTCTCACGCCGAGCCCTGGCCGACTGCAGCACGTTGATGGCGAGCCTGGTGACCGTCGTCGCGAGGAACGCCGGGGGGTTCTCCACCTTGGAGCGGTCGTAGGTCTGCCAGCGGATCCACGCCTCCTGCAGGATGTCCTCGGCCTCGCTCACGCTGCCGAGCATCCGGTAGGCGATGCCGAACAGGCTGCCACGGGCGGCCTGGAACTCCTCCTGTGCTTCCTGGAGGTCGTCGGCGTCATCCACTGCGTCGTCCTCGGTCGGCGTCGTCCGCGGTCGGGACGCGCCCGTCGGTCAGGACAGCCAGTCCCGGTAGTGGGTGGGGGCGATGCGGGCGGCTTGCCCACCGACGAGGACGTCGCCCTGGGGGACGGCGAACATGCCCGCGGTGTCGTCGACGACGACGGAACGCCCGTCGCCCTTGGCGGCGATGGTGATCCGGCCGATCTCGTCGAGGGAGAAGACATCGGGCCCGGCGATGTCCACGGTCCCGTTGAGCGGGGGACCCGAGGCGACCTCGGCGACCATCCGCGCGACGTCGGCGGCGGCGATCGGCTGGAGCGGGGTGTGCGGCAGCCGGACGGTGTCGCCGTCGGTGGTCCAGGACATCGTCGCGTCCATGAACTCCATGAACTGCGTGGCGCGGACGATGGAGTACGGGATCGAACTCGCCTTGAGGATGTCCTCCTGGAGCACCTTCGCCCGGTAGTAGTCCAGCTCCGGCACCTGGTCCACACCCACGATGGAGAGGATGACCATGTGACCGACGCCGCCCTTCTCACAGGCGGCGATCAGGTTGTCCATCGACGTCTGGAAGAACGCGGGCGAGGCCTCGTCGAAGGTCGGCGAGTTCGTGAGGTTGACGACGACGTCCGCGCCCGCGACGGCCTCCACGACGCCCTCGCCGCTCAGGAGGTCCACGCCGGTGGACAGGGAGTGCGGCACGGCCTCCTGGCCGGCCGCTTTGAGGTCCTTCACGACCTGCGAGCCGATGAGCCCGGTTCCGCCGATGACTGCGATTTTCATGGCTTTGCCCATCTCCCGATGCCTGTGACCGGTTAATGCCCCTACCTGCTTAACGTACCTTCGCGGCACTCGACGCGCCTGGTCTGCCGCGGAGGCCGCCCGAGGGCACGCCGGACCGCGCCGCACGGTGCGACGGGCAGGCGGTGTCAGGGCGTGCAGGCCGCCATCACCCGAAGGGGCGGCGGACGGGAACTCCCCGCCGCGCCCGGCGGCGGCCCGCCCGGAACCCGCCCGGCCTCCACCCCGGGGGCGGCCGCCTGCGCGGGAACGGGAACCCGCTGGAGGGCGACGATGGCGACGTCGTCGCTCAGCGGGCCCCTGAGGTGCCGGCACAGGTCTTCCCGTACGTGCCGCACGAGGCCGCCGGGCTCGTCGCCCGTCCAGGAGGCGACCCGGTCCTGGAGGGGGTAGAAGGTGCCCGCCGGGTCCCGGGCCTCGGTGACGCCGTCGGTGTAGAGCAGGAGGACGTCCCCAAGGGCGAAGGGGAAGGTGTCCTCGTGGTGGTCGTGGGGGGCCAGGCCGCCCAGGCCGAGGGGCGGCCCGCAGCGGCGGGGCTCCAGGAGGGTGACGCGTCCGCCACCGGAGACGAGGGGCGCGGGGTGGCCGCAGTTGACCGCGCGGATGACCCGCCGGTCGTCCGGTATCTCCAACACCAGCGCGGTGACGAAGCGTTCGGCGGCGTCGTCGTGGTTCTCCCCGAACTCCTCCAGGTGGGTGCGCATGCTGCCCTCCAGGTGCGCGGCCACTTCGGACAGGGTGGCGCAGCGAGGTGCCGCCTCCCTGAACGCGCCGACGCCGGCCGCCACTTCGTGGATCCCCTGCAGGCCCTTGCCGCGGACGTCACCGATCAGCATCCGCGTCGCTCCGGGGACGCGGGCGGCCGCGTAGAGGTCGCCGCCGACGGTGGCGTGGGCGTCCGAGGCCTGGTAGGCGGCGGCGACGCGCAGCGGGCCGATCCGGTCGGGGAGCGGGCGCAGGACGACTCGCTGCGTGATCTCGGAGACCGCCCGTACGGCGGTCAGCTCCAGCTGTTGGTGCTCCTGGCGGACGCAGAACACGACGGCGACCACGGACAGCACGAGCACGGCGGCGTCCTGTGAGGTGGTGACCGGCGGAACCCCCGTGGGGCTGACGACGAGGCCGGTCCCGGCCGCGGCGACGATCAGGACGGCTCCTGCGGTCAGCGCGGCACCGGCGAACCTCGCCGCCGCCGAGGCGGCCACGAGCGTCGCCGCCCAGCCGACGGCCGGTGCGCACAGCCCGTCCAGGACGCTCACGGCGGCGAGGAGGAGGAGCGCGACGGCGGCCTGTATCCCCGGCCCCCGCGAGCGGGGGGCGGGGCGGTTGCGGAGCGGAAGGGAGGGGATCACATGCGCTGCCTTTCCGTGCGGGGGCATTGCGTGGCCGCGCGGTCGCGCCCGTGTGCGGCGCTGCGCCACCGTTCCGGCTTTCCGGGTACGACAGGACATCCACCGCATATGTGACATGGAACCCATCCGCTTCCGCCGCGCCATCCACCCCCGACCGATATTGTTCGACATGTGACGAACATCGAACAAGGGAAGCCCATAAGCGTCCGACCCGGATCAGGCGGTGGCCTGCCGCGTCTTCCGCCAGCGCTCGACGTAGTCGCGGCGCTGCATCCTCCGCCGTTCGTCCTCCGTGGTGCCGCCCCAGATCCCGTCGAGACGACCGGCCGACAGCGCCGACCGCAGGCACTGAGCCATGACGGGGCACCGCAGGCACACGGCCTTGGCCTCCTGGATCTGCGCCATTCCCGGGCCGCTGCTGCTGATGGGGAAGAACAGCTCCGGATCCTCCTCGCGGCACGCAGCGTCGTAACGCCAATTCATGAAGACCTCCTGGTGGGGGCGGGCCGGGACTCTTCATGGAGACCAGTGGATCGACGTGGCTGTGACGCCCGATATGCCGCGCTTGGGTGCCCCGCGGGCCACCCGGGCGTCAATCGCTCGGGCCCGCGGGTGAGTTCACGTGGAATTCACCTCCGGCGTGTCACAAGTTGATCAGCTGATTGGTCAGAGTCGTTGATCGGGTCCGGGCCTCTCCCGGGATGACGAAGGGCGGACCATGCAGACCACAGTCATGTGCGGCGGAAAGGCGCCCGCACCGTGAGCGACCCGACCCGGTGGCCCGGGCTGTCCACGGCGAAGGACTACGACGGCACGGCCTTCTCCCCCATCTACACGACGTCCGTGACCGTCAGCGGCGGCGAGGTGAGCCACGGACGGGCATCGGGACGGGCCCGGTCGTCCGACGGGATGCTCGACCTCGTGCTGCGGCTGCCCCCCGAACTCGGCGGGGAGAGCGGCGGCACGAATCCGGAACAGCTGTTCGCCGCCGGGCTCGCAGCCTGCTTCCACGGCGCCCTCAGCCTGGTCGCCCGGCAGGCCGGCCGCAACCCCGCGACGATCGCGGTGGAGGCCTCCGTCGCCTTCGGCCGGGACCCCCTGGACGGCGGCTACCTGGTGCGGGCGGACCTGGTGATCACCTGGCCCGGGACGGACGCGGCGACCGCCGCTCCCCTCCTGAGGCGGGCGGACTCGCTGTGTCCCTACACCAAGATGCTGGCGCGGGGGACGCCGGCGACGCTCACGCTGGCTCCCTGAGCCTCACGCGTAGTGCACGTCGCTGACGTCGATCGAGACGAGCAACGTGTCGCGCCGCGGGCTGCCGTCCTCGGCGCGGAGGTGCACCCGGCGCTTCGAGGGCATCCTCAGCCCCTGGGCCTCGACGTAGTCGTGGACGTACTGCGCGCACGCGAAGCCGCCCGCGATCTCCACGTGGTAGTCGTAGCGGCGCAGCCGGAGGGCCTCGTCGAAGTAGAAGTCCTGCTCACGGGAGTGCGTGGCCACGTCCTCGGGGAACGTGGCGCGCAGGCCCCGCCACGTCTCGTCGCCCTCGCGCCACGCCCCGATCCCGGAGACGGTGACGCCCGGGCCGGCGAGCAGGAAGGGGGTGGTCAGGTAGGTCCACAGGGCGTAGCCGTTGAAGTAGGCGCGGTCCAGCGCGTCCCAGGGGGTGGTCATCGTGTGCCCCGCGAAGTGGGACCGGGGGTCGCCGCGCTCGGCGACGACCGTGCCGTCGGCCTTCTCGATCGCGACACGGCCGGGGGTGAAGTCCGTCCGCTGGTCCGGCGCGCCATAGGGGCGCAGGGACGCCCGCTCCTCATGGAGCCACACGGTCATGTCGCGGGGCGCCGGGTCCTGCGGCACGCCCTTCATAGCCCACAGATCGCCGCCGGTGACGATCGTCGCGCGGACCTCGCCGAACCGCGCGTAGCGGTCACCGCCGCCGTGCGCCCGAAGGACCTCCGCCAGGTACCGGTCCATGGCCGTTCGCTTCCGTCACATGGGCCCCGAGTACGTAGGACGAGTCTTCCAGGGCGCTGCCCGCGGGACATCACGGCACTGCTTGCCGCCGAACCACGGTCCCGTCGGGTCGTCACCGGAGTATCCTTGACACACCAGGAGCATTTCGCACACGGGCCCTCATGCCGGTGTCGTTCCCGGCGAACGACCATCTCGGGCAAGCGGGAACGCTCCCCGGAGTCAGGTCCGTGTCATGAACATCGTCCTCGATCGCCCATTCGTCGCTGATGGGCTGGACTCCTCACCACCGATACCGCCGCCTCGGCTGGCGCTCAAGCCGGCCGATGCCGGCACCCGGGGACTGCTGGACGGAGCCTGGTGGCCTCGTTCTCGCGATCTCACGCGCGAACTCCCGGCCCTGATCGACACGCTGGACCGCTGCTGGGCGCGCGTGACCCGAGTCGCGGTGCACCCCTCGCTCTGGCCCGTGATCCCGCGCAAGGTGCCCGTCTCGGGACATGTCGTCCACGTCGGCTGGTTCACCGAACAGGACGCGAACAAACTGCTGCTGCTCTCCTACACCACGGGCCGCCTCGATCTGCTGGTCATCCCGCCGGAATGTGACCTGGCCGCAGCGACCCGGCTGATGGCAGCCGCGGCCGACCCCCGGTGCCGACGCACTGCGAGCGGCATCCTGGCGGACGACGAACTGCTCCCGGCCGCGGGAACCGACGGCCGGGACGAAGCGGACTGGGAGTCGGAAGGCGGAGCCGCGTCCGCGGCCGACACGGTCGTGGTGCCGGTCCGCGCGGGAGGGGTGTGAGCGTGATGACGTTCCTCGTCAGCCTGGCCGTGCTCCTCGCGATGATCGCCGTGGGCACCTTCCTGATCCATGCGCTCAACGACCGCCACGACCAGCGGATCGCCGCCTTCCGCTACGGCGATCTCCTTCCGTACCGTCGTCGCCGGACCGTCGCCGTCCCAGAGGAAAGCGCGGGCGATCCCGCGAACTCACCGGCCGGGACGGTGCAGGAAGAGCCGCGAGACGGAAGCCGTCGTCTGCTGCGATCCACTGGTTCGACGGCAGCGAGTGCGCGGCGACCCGAACGGCTGCTGGCCTCGCCTCGTCGGGTCACCGTTGCGGACCGCCCGCCGTCCGCGGCGGACACCGTGCGGACGGCGCCGCCCCGGACCGCGCTCGCCGAGGTCCGCATCATCGCCGCGTCCCCCGAGGCCGCCCGCCGGGTCGCCGAAACGCTCCGGAGGCACTTCGCGGGGACGGAACAGCGCAGCTACCCGGCAACCCCCGAAGGCGGCACCCGCCTGCACCTCACGGTCGACACCACGCAGGGCCCCGGAGCCGTGGAGTCGTTCCAGTCCGGAGCGGGCACGGGCCACCCGGCCCCCACCGGCCGTCCGCACGAGGGAGAGATTCCGGCTCGACCGGCGTCGGGCCGCGATGACACGGGCGAAGCGGCGGAGACCCGCAAACGAGCGGACACCGCCCGGGCCCGCCGGGCCGACTGGCCGCCGGCAACCGCCTGGGGGTGATGTACCGGCCCGGACCCGATCGGGCCGGCAGGCGGCTGGGGCGGGCGAACCCGGGTCGCCCGGCTTCACCGCGGGGCCCGGACCGGCGACGGACCGCCGGTTCGGGCCCTGTTGGGAGCTTCCCTCTGGCGTCCGCGGGATACGGCTCTCCCGGTATCCGTGTCTCTGCGTCGAGAGCCCGGCAGCAGTAGAATGGACAGTGAACTGGCGCACTCTCACGTGCGGCAGTTTGGAAGGGCGGCCCTGGCGTGTGAATGCGCCGGGGCCGTTGTGTTGGCGGTTGCGCGATGCTCCCGCACCAGGGTGCGTGAGCGAGGGTCGTCGCCTCCCGCACTACGACAAGTCCCTGCGTGTGGGCGGAGGGGACGCCGACCGCTTCGCCGGAACCGGCGTCACGACCCGCCGGGAGGCATTCCCTCGATGTCGTCGGGTTCCGTGCCCGTGTCGATGAGGATCTGTTCGGCCCCTTGGACGTTGCCGGCCGCTACTGCCTTGGCCATCGCGGCGCGTGCCGCATCGGGGGTCGCCTGTGGCGGAACCACGAGCAGGGAGAAGTGGTCCCGCTCGCCGCGGGTGATCAGGACCGTGTCGTCACCGACGGCGAAGGAGTCGATGTGGACGACCCGGTCGTCGATGGTCAGGCGCGTGGGGAGTGCGTCCCAGGCGCTCGCGTCCAGGCCGACGCGCGTGATGGGGCCCAGGTGACGGACCAACTCGGTGATCAGGCTGGGAAGCTCCGCGACGATGTCGCGGGAACGCGGCCACCACGCACCGTCGAGGATGCCCTGACGGTCGGGGGTCGTCTCCAGCCTCAGCACTGCCGTCCCGGGTTTCACCTCTCGCTGGATCTCATCCGGGAGGAGTTCGGGAGGGTGGGGCGTGTCGGAGTCGTCCATGGTGTTCTCGCTCGTCCTTTCGTCTTCAACGTACTACCCGCACCGGCGACCCGATGCGCAGGCCCGCCGCATTGCGGGGCCGGGCCCTGCCGCCCGACGCCTCCCGGACGCGAGGTCACCGTGCTGCGTCCCCGGCGATGCCGTCCCGCCGTTCCAAGGCGCCCATCGCGTGCCGGGCCCGCCAGGCGACCACACCCGGCAGAAGGGTGCGCACCGCTTGGACGCCGCGCAGCCAGGGCTGTACGTAGACGGCGGGCGCGCGGCGTTCGATGCCCCGCACGAGCCGCTCCGCCGTGTCCTCGGCGGGGTAGGTACGGCTCGCCGGCCAGGGCATGAGGGCCCTCAGTTCGCGCAGGGGCGCGTCGTACCGGGCATCGCGGATCATCTCGGTGTCCGTCCAGCTCAGGTAGGCGACGCCCACGGCGACGCCACGGTGGACCACCTCGGCGCGCAGGGAGTGCGTGAAGGCCTCGACCCCTGACTTGGAGGCGCAGTAGGCGGACATCAACGGGGCGGCGCCGATCGCCGCGAGCGAGGAGACCTGCAGGTAGTAGCCGCGGGTGGCCAGCAGTTGTGGGAGGAAGGCCCGGGCGGTCAGAGCACTTCCGACGAGGTTGACCTCGATGATCCTGCGCCAGGTCGCCATGGAGCACTCGCCGAAGGGGCCCGCGGAGGCGATCCCGGCGTTCGCGACGACCACGGATGCCGGCCCGAACTGCCCCGTCACCTCGTCGGCAGTGCGGCGCAGGGCGGCCTCGTCCGTGACATCGAGGTGCCAGGCCCGCGCCGGACCGGGCACGCCGGCGGCCGCCCACTCCAATTCCTCCGGTTCCAGTCCGAGCAGCGCGACACGGGCGCCGCGGGCCGCGAGGAGGTGCGCCACCGCCCGCCCGATGCCCCGGGAGGCGCCGGTGACCACGGCCGTACGTCCCAGCAAGGGCAGGGAGTCCGTCACCTTGGTCCTCCCGCTGCGACGAGGAAACTCCGCAAACACGCCTATAACGACCGTAACCGAGGGCAGAAGAACAGGCGTGCGGTGAACACGAAGGTCACCGGAGGTACTCATGGCAGTTCGGCACAGGCTGGTCCGCGGCGCGCCGGAGGACGTGTGGGCCGTGCTGGCCGACGGCACGCGTTACGGGGACTGGGTGGTGGGTCCGTCGTCGTCCCGGCGCGGCGACGGCGACTGGCCGGCGGTCGGCTCCAGCATCGAGTACACCGTGCCGCTGGGCCCGGTGAAGCTGACCGGCGAGACGATCGTACGGATCTGCCGGCCCCCTCGGCTGCTGGAACTGGAGGCCTTCAGCGGATGGCTCGGCTCCGCGCGGATCGCGATCGACCTGCGCCCCTGGGGCAAGGACACCCTGGTCATCGTCGACGAGCATCCGCTGCGCGGCCCCGGCGGCCTGTTCCACAACGCCGCGCTGGACGCGCTGCTCCAGGTCCGGCACCGCAGCATGCTCAGCCGGCTCGCCGACGCCGTGGAGGCCGACGCGGCACGTGAAGGCACGGACGGCGGCTGAACGGCGCCGGCGACGGGAGGCACCCATGGCGGACGCGGTCGTGATCGGCGCGGGTCCCAACGGCCTGGTCGCCGCCAACCTGCTGGCCGACGCCGGATGGGGCGTGGAGGTACTCGAGGCCCAGGACGAGCCCGGCGGCGGAGTCCGCTCCGGGCGGGACGTCCATCCCGAGTTCGTCCACGACCTGTTCAGCTCCTTCTACCCCCTCACGGCCGCCTCGCCGGTCATCCGCGGGCTCGACCTGCACCGTGAAGGCCTGCGGTGGAGCCACGCGCCGGCCGTCGTCGCCCATCCGCTGCTCGACGGCCGCTGCGCGGTGCTGCACCGGCGTGCCATCGACACGGCCGCGGTCCTCGACACGGAGACCGCCGGCGACGGCGCGGCATGGCTCCGGCTGTGCACGATCTGGGGGCGCCTCGGCGACGACCTCGTCGATGCCCTGTTCACACCCTTCCCGCCGGTACGCCCGGGCCTGCGGCTCGCGGCACGGCTGCGCGCGGGCGGTGGGCTGCGCATGGCACGCACCCTGGTGCTTCCCGTGCGCCGTCTGGGCGAGGAGGAGTTCCGGGGCGAGTTGGGCCCCTTGCTGCTGGCCGGCTGCGCGCTGCACGCCGATCTCGCCCCGGAAGCCGCGGGGAGCGGAGGATTCGGCTGGCTCATGGCCATGCTGGGGCAGACGTACGGTTTCACCGTGCCCGTCGGCGGCGCCGGAGCGCTCACGGCCGCCCTCGTCGGGCGGCTCCGCAGACGCGGCGGGACGCTGCGGTGCGGAGCGCGGGTGACGGAGGTCGTGGTGCGCTCCGGCCGGGCGGTGGGGGTCCGTACTGCCGACGGCGACGCGGTGCCGGCACGCCGCGCAGTCCTGGCCGACGTGTCCGTGCCCGCGCTGTACGGGCAGCTGGTCAAACGGGACGACCTCCCGGACCGGGTCCTGGAGGATCTGCGCCGCTTCCAGTGGGACTTCGCGACCTTCAAGGTGGACTGGGCCCTGGAGGGCGCGGTGCCGTGGTCGTCGTCCGCGGCGGCGCAGGCGGGCACCGTGCACCTGGCCGAAGGTGTCGACGAACTGACGCGGTTCGCCGCGCAGATCGCCATGGGGCAGGTGCCCGAGCGGCCCTTCCTCCTGTTCGGGCAGATGACCACGGCAGACGGGTCGCGTTCCCCGTCCGGTACGCAATCCGCGTGGGCGTACACCCACCTCCCCCACCGTGTCCGCGGCGACGCGGGCGGGGCGGGCATCACCGGCACCTGGACCCGCACCGACCAGGACCTGATGGCCGACCGGGTCGAAGCACAGGTCGAGCGGTACGCACCCGGCTTCCGCTCACTCGTCGCCGCCCGCCGTGTACTCGCCCCGCCCCAGCTCGAGGCGAACGACGCCAACCTCCACGGCGGTGCCATCAACGGGGGCACCGCGGGCATGCACCAGCAGCTGGTCTTCCGCCCCCTCCCGGGAACGGGACGTCCGGAGACACCGATCGCGGGACTCTTCCTGGCGTCCGCGGGGGCCCATCCGGGCGGCGGCGTGCACGGCGCCCCGGGCGCCAACGCCGCCCATGCCGCGCTGCGATCCCGTTCCCCGAGCCGCCTGCTGAGCAGGGCGCAGCGTGCCCTCACCCGCCGCGGCCGCACGGGGCGCTCCACCTGATCCGCCGTGTCCTTCAGGCCTGGGTGACGCAGACGCAGGCCGGATTCGTCGTTTCCCCGGAACCAGATTCCCCGCCCTTGCGGAACTCGCTGACGTCCGACTTCTACAGGGAGATCATCACCCGGGCAGCGGCACGGTCGCTGGCGTGGCCTTCGAGCGCCGCCCCGCGACGATGCATTCGGGTCAATCGCCATGGCTAATATGTGGAGCTTTCAAGCGGAATTTCCGCCCTCGATATGATGGGGAAATGGCGAAGGGCAAGAGCGACGAATGGCTGACCGCTGACGAGCAGCGCGCCTGGCGCACCTATCTGGAGGTCGGCACGCTACTGCTCCACCAGCTCGGACGCGACCTGGAGCCGTTCGACCTCACCATCAACGACTACGAGATCCTGGTGAACCTCTCGGAGTCGCCCGAGCACCGCATGCGGATGAGCGACCTGGCCCGCGCCACCCTGCAGTCCAAGAGCCGGCTGTCGCACCAGATCAGCCGCATGGAGAACGCCGGCCTGGTCCGCCGCGAGAACTGCGAGTCCGACCGGCGCGGGCTGTTCGCCGTCCTCACGGACGAAGGCTGGGAGACCATGCGCAGGGTCGCCCCGCACCACGTCGCCGCCGTACGGGAGCACTTCATCGACCTGCTCCCCGCCGAGGACCAGGCGGCCCTCCGCAAAGCCCTCACCCCGGTCGTCGAGCACTTGCGCGCGGTGCACGGTACGGCCTGAGGAGCCACTCGCGTCATACGTGACGAATGCCCATACAAGGGGCGTTTTGGATACCGGCGCCAGGGCAGGCGTCAGCCTGAGGGGGGTTCCCGTAAGTGCTAGGGAGTCGACCCCATGTCAACAGGGACACTTCTGGCGATCATCATCCCCGTGGTGGTGATACTCGCCCTGATCGCGGTGGCGTCCACCCTCTTCATGCGCCACCGGCGCCTGAAGGAACGGTTCGGCCCGGAGTACGACCGGACGGTGGAAGGCGCCGACAGCCGCAAGGACGCCGAGCGGGACCTCGCCGCACGCACCAAGCGTCACGACTCGCTGGACATCAAGCCGCTGCCGAGCGGTATCCGTGACCGCTACGCGCGGGAGTGGACCAGCGTCCAGGAGGAGTTCGTCGACCGGCCCGAGGACGCGGTCCACGACGCCGACAGCCTGGTGGGCTCCCTGATGCGCGACCGCGGCTACCCGACCGAGAACTTCGACCAGCAGGTCAAGGACCTGTCGGTGGAGCACGGCCGGACCCTGGACCACTACCGGGCGGCCCACGAGGTCAACGACCTCAGCACCCGGCACGAGGCCACGACCGAACAGCTGCGCGGCGCGATGGTCCACTACCGCGCCCTGTTCGACGAACTGCTCACCGACGGCGGTGGGCGGCGCCACGCCCGGGCCTGAACGAAGGACCCGTCCCGGAACACCCCATCTGGAGAGGCGGAGAACCATGGAACGCGAGCGTGCCTCCCGCGGAAGCGGTCTGGCCACCGAAGACCTCGCAGAGACCCACGCACCTGCCGGCCCCGGGCAGGACCGCCCGGAAGCGGCCTCCCGGGCACCGGAGTACCCAGGCGAGAGCACCGGAACCCGGGGCGGACCGCCCCCGGAGGACATGGCGGGCACTCCTGTCCAGGAGACCGCCTCGGATGAGGCCCCGCAGTTGCTGGGTTCTCAGGACCAGGAGAACTTCCGCGACCGTTGGCAGCGGATCCAGAGCGAGTTCGTCGACGACCCCCGCGATGCCGTGCACGCCGCCGATGAGTTGGTGGCAGACGTCATGCAGAAGTTGGCATCGACGTTCGCCCAGCACAAGGGGGACCTGGAAGGCCAGTGGACCCGTGGCGAGCAGGTGAACACGGAGGACCTGCGCACGGCGCTCCGGCGCTACCGGTCCTTCTTCAACCGCCTGCTGTCCACCTGAGTCCGGCGCGGCGGGGCGCTGCCCAGGCGGCGTCCCGCCCAACGCTGTCCGGGTGACGTCGCCGCGGCACGTTCAGGCCTTGACGAACCGGCTCTCGACGCCGGGGAACCCCTTGTCCCACCAGTGTCCGTAACGCCGGTAGACGGCCGGGTCGCGGTCGGCGAGCAGAGCCCACAGCTTCGCCGCCTCCTCCACCAGCCCCTGCCAGGCGGCCTTCCCGAGCTTGCGGAAGGCGGTCAGCTCCAGGCCGTCGCCGGTCGCGCGCCACACGCCGGCGACCTGCCCGTCGACGAGCAGGCACGGCAGCGTGTCGCCGTTGCGGCGCGCGATCAGCGGCCGGTACTCCTCGGGCACGACCCGCCCCGCGCCGGCGTGGGCCAGCAGGATGCTGTCCCACATGGGGAGCAGCCTGGGCGGCGCCGGCGTGTCCTCGTCGGGGACGGTGGCGTCGGCGAGGTCGTACAGGGCGGCGCGGCCCGGTCCCGCCACCTGCAGCACCTGGTCGCCGAGCCCGTCCAGCACCCGGGTGATGACGGAGCGCTGCAGCAGTGTGAAGCGAGCGAAGTCCCGGGCCGAGGCGGGCCCGAACGCGCCCAGGTAGGCGAGCAGCAGTCGCCGCACCCCGGCGTCGGTCTGCTCGGGCTCGGGCGCGGGGACGGCCGCGGAGGCGCGGTAGGTGTTCGGCAGGGTGAACGACCAGGGGCCGCCGGCCGGCGCGTGATGCACGGGCGCGTACGTGCGCAGCGCCCACCACACGCGGTGGGCGTGCTCGCCGAAGCGTCCCGCGATCTCGTTCTCCACCTCGGTGCCGGTTCGGGGCCGGTCGAGGAACCCGGCGAGTTCGGGAAGCAGCGCGTCGGCGTCGGCGGGGTCCAGCCCGGTCGAGGTGAAGCGGCGGTCGTACAGCCGTGACGCCCGCAGCGTGGCCACCATCGCGGCGTGGTAGGCGGCATGGTCCTCGGCGTGGACGGCGTGCAGCGTGATCCGCATCAGGGTCGCCTTCACTATCCGCCGGTCCGCGAACGCCGCGTCGAGGTCCTCGGGCGCGAAGTCCCGCACCCGGTTCCACAGCGCCAGGTACGGGGAGGCCGGGGACTGTGCCTGCAGCGCGCAGACGCGGCGGACCGCCTCGGCCACGTCGATGCGCCTGCGCTCGAGCAGGAGCTGACGGTCCAGGGTGGCGAGGGCCAGTTGCCGCGTCGTGAGGCTCATGGCCGGATTATGCCGCCCCGGTCCGACAGTCCATCCGGGCGGCCGCCGCGGCACGGCGGTGCATGGTGACGGAACACCAGGGCAGACGCGGGGTCAGGAGGTTGACGACATGGTTCCCTTGCTTCTCGTCCTGCTGCTCGCCCTGATCCTCTTCGGGGCGGGCTTCGCCCTCAAGGCCCTGTGGTGGATCGCCATCATCGTGCTGGTGGTGTGGCTGCTCGGCTTCGTGTTCCGGGCCGCCGAGGGCGGCGGACGGCGCCGCTGGTACCGATGGTGACCTGACGCTCGCCCGCAGCACGACGGGGGATGCGAGGGGTTGCGCACGAACCGGAGATCATCGCCCGAATGACCGGCAAAGGGGCGTGTCCTGCGTGGGACCGGGAAGCAGCCCCGGAGAAGACCGTCGACCGCACACCGACCCGAAAGGGAGTCATGTGATGGGACACGGCGGAAACGTGATCGCAGAGCTCACAGCGGACCACCGCGAGGTGGAGGAGTGCTTCGCCCGTCTGCGGGCCCTGCCCGCGGGTGACAAGGAACGCCGGAACGTGCTCGACGAGGTCACCATCGAACTCGTACGCCACTCGGTGGCCGAGGAGATGTACCTCTACCCGGCCGTCCGGAAGCACCTGCCCGGCGGGGACGCCCTGGCCGACAAGGAGATCCAGGAACACGCCGAGGTCGAACAGGTCCTCAAGGACCTGGAGGACGTCGACATCGACGACGCCCGGTTCGACGAAATGGTGGGAAAGTTGATCACCGATGTCACCGAGCACGTCAGGGAGGAGGAGCAGCAGCTCTTCCCAGGCCTGGCGCAGGCCTGCACGCCCGAGCAGCTCTACGAGCTCGGGGACCAGGTCCGCCGGGCCAAGAAGGTTGCCCCGACCCGCCCGCACCCCAGCGCCCCGGACACCCCGCCCGGCAACAAGCTCCTGGCACCGGGGACCGGACTGGTGGACCGGGCACGCGACTTCATCACCGGCCGCGGCCGTTCCTGACGCGGGCCCGCCTCACGGGCCGTTCCGGCGGGCGACCGCCGGAACGGGCGGTCACCGAGAAGTCGAAGCCGGCCTCCTCGGCCCTGACCACATGGGCCACCAGGTCCTCCCGCGGGCCGGCCCGCGGGACCTGGTGGCCGGCTGCCCGATGAGGTCCGGGGAAAACGGCCTCCACCCGCGTGTGGGACCGCGAATCCGGGGCATCCGGATTCTGCGGTGAGGCAGCCGGATGGTGGGTGAATGCCCCGGACGCCCGGGTCCCCCCTCCCGGCGTCCGGGACCACCTCGTGTCCCCCGGTCGGCCCGATCGTCAATCGGGGGGTTCTTGCGGTGGAAGGTCGCGCGGCGCGTCGGGAACGTCGGTGTCCGGTCGTCCCCGTTCCGCCGAGTCGGGATCGCGCCCGCGGGCCTGCTGGAGGTCCTGCTGGTCCTTCGGCGGCGGGGCGGTGTGCTCCGCGCCTTCGGGTGTCTCGTCGCGCTTCACGTGCGTCTCCTTTCGGGTGCCCGGTATCGACCGGACGCGGTGACATCCGCCGCGGACGGCGGGCATCGCATGGAGCCCTGGCTGAGGCCGCCCTCGTTGGAGCGCAGCAGCGTGCCGATACGCCGACCCGGGGCGTGGCCTACGCTCTCGCCGCGGTCGCTGCGCCCACGGCCTCATCCCCGACTTCCCGTCCTTGGGCCCTGCCGGCGACGGCTCACCCGTCCTTGCCCAGTGCCCCCGGCTTGTGAACCGCCGAGCGCCCGGACTTGTCGCTCTCGACCTCGTATTGCGGTTCTGCACTCGAGGCGTCGACAGTGCGGCCCACCGCCCGGGTCCGTTTGGTGACCTTCTTCTTGACCTTGCCGGTCACCTTCTGGCCGTGGCTCTTCCACGACACCTCGTCGCCCTTGCCCAGGTCGCGCTCGGCCATGGATTCCTCCTCGCGAAGGCGTTCGTATGTCCGGGTGCCCCTGCGCCACACCTAGGAGGAGAGTGCGACGATCATGGCGATCACTCCCGCGAGGAAGATCGCGACGACGCAGAAGATCAACACCAGCGGCGTCAATCCCCACGCCTTGCGAAGTTCCGGCCGCTCGGGGAGGGAGATCCCGTGGGTGGTGCTGCTTTCCGCCGGTGGTGTCTCCGTGGGAGGCACCTTGCGTTCGGCACTGCTGCTCGGGGCGGAACGGTCGGCTGCATGCGGCGTGCTCATGGCACACCTCCCAGAGGAACGCGGTCGGTGCATCTGCTGAGCATCTGCCCGGGACCCGGCCCGGGAAACGGAATCCGATCATCCGAGGGCGTCGCCCACCACGCGCAGGTCCGCCACGAGCCCGGCGTACATCTCCTCGCGGTTCTCGCCGGTGCGCAGTACGGCGGAGGGGTGGACGGTGGCGAGGACGTGCGCCCCGTCGAGGGGCACGCCCGGCGTCAGTCGGCCGGATCGATCCCGGACTCGTCCAGTGCCCTGTGCAGCACCTTCCCGGCGGGGCCGACGAAGGTCCGCGTCCTCGGGGACGTAGGGCGAGGCGTCATGGTCCGCCATGGCGGTCCCTGCCCCGCGGCCTTGGCGGGAGGCCGGTCAGGGCAGACCCGGTGTCGCGTCACCACGGCCGTGGCCGCGCGCGGCCGCCGTGGCGGTCGCGCGCGGCCTCCGGATCGGCTGACGACCGGACCCGCGCCGCCTACCAGTAGTGCTTGCGCCCGCCGACGCTGTGCCCCACGGCGCCCAGCACCCAGAGCACGAGGCCGATGACCACGAGGATGATCCCGATGGTCCACAGGATCGAGATCCCGGTGAGGAAGCCGATGATCAGCAGGATGATGCCGAGGATGAGCATGATGTCCTCCGCTGGTTGACCCGCGTGCGCTCAGCTGTCGCCGAGGGCGCGTTGGAGTTCGGCCTTGTTCATGTGGGAGCGACCGTCGACGTTGCGGCGCTTGGCCTCGGCGTAGAGCTGGTCGCGAGTGGGTCCCTGGGAACCCTTGCCGGAGCGCTGTCCGCCGCGTTCGCCCGAGGACATGTCCTCGATGGAGGAGCGGCTGGCGGTCTTGGACTCACCCGCCCGGGCGCGTTCCTTGTTGACCGTACGGGCGGCGATCTCCTTGGCCCGCTTCTCGCTCTCGCCCCGGTTCTCGGCGCTCTCCTTGATGTGCTCGTACTGCCGCTCCCGCTTGCGACTCGACCCTGCGGGCATGTGATTCACCCCATTTGCTCATCTTGGTCTTGAGTCACGGCTACCCCGAAACGGAGGATCATCACACTTTTCACCCGAACGGCCTGACGGCGGAAGATGCCACAGGCATTGCCACGGAGCGCGTGACAGCACGCCGTTGCGGCCGTAGCGGCGGCCGGGATCACCCCAGGCCGGCACCGACGGCTTCGCGGCGTACGGTCTCCACCGTGTCGATCTGCTCCTGCGCGCGGTCCAGGAGGGTGCGCAGCCGGTCCTCGTCCAGATCCTTCTTCGGTGTGAGCGACAGAAGCGACTGCCACAGCAGGCTCTTCCCCTCGATGCCCAGGCGCAGCGCCTCCAGTTCGATGACCGTGCTCAGGCCGGAGCGGCGGACGACCCGGCCGTTGAGCTTGAGCAGGCGCGCCTTCTCGGCGAGCCATCCCGCGTAGACCTTGTGACGCCGCGCCGGGACGTCGAGCGCGGCCATCAGGTCGAGGAGGCTCTGCCGGTCCTCGGCGATCTCGTCCGCCACGCGCCGCAGTTCGTCGCCGTGCGGCTTGGAGCGGTGGTGGTCGGCGAGGTGACGTGAGATCAGCTGCCCGGTGGTGGAGCCCGCCAGATGGTCGTTCATGTAGATCTCGAGAGCCTGCTGACTCATGGCAGTTCCTCCTCGTGACTCAGGGTGGCCCAGGGTGGCTCAGGACCGCGCGAGCCGGACCTCGACCTGCCCGTCGGCGGCTATCCGGCACTCGAAGCGGGGCTGCGGCGCGGTCGCCGGCCCCTGGACGTTCGCACCGTCCGACAGGCGGAACTGGCTGCCGTGCCAGGGACATTCGAGGCAGCCCTCGATGACCTTGCCCTCGTGCAGGGGGCCGTCCATGTGGTTGCAGCGGTCGGCCAGGGCGTGGAACCGCCCGTCGTCCGCGCGGACCACGACCACCGCCGCCTCGTCGGCCATCCGCCGCACCGGCTCGCCGAACGGGAAGTCCTGCGGCACGCCGACGCGATGCCAGCCCGGCTCCACCAGCACCGGCACCGCCTCAGCGTGGTTCACGCCGGCGCCCTGCCGGTAGGCGAGGTGACCGCCGAGCACCCCGCCCACCGTGGCCACGGTCATGCCGCCGAAGCCGAGGGCCCGGCCGAGGATCGGGCGGCCCTTGATCCGGGCCGCCAGTGAGCACGCGTACGCGGTGACGGCGACGGCGTTGGCGGTCGCGTGGAACAGACCCACCCGGGCCTGCCGGGGACGCTGCTCCGCCCAGTCCACCCATCCGGCCAAGGCCGCCGGCACCGCGGAGACCAGGCCCAGCGCCACCAGACGGCGGGCGGCGCGGCTCTCGCCGGGGAGGAGGTCGAGCACCCCGGCGGAGGTCCAGGCGCCGATCGGCACCTGGACGAGTACCGGGTGCACGGGGTGGCCGAGCCACAGGCCGCGCAGCGCGTCACGCCCCCGGCCCAGGGGCAGGGCTCGCACGGCCTTACGGACGACGGCGGCAAGCCCGTCGAGCCACTCCTGCCCTTCGAGGGTGTCCATCGCCGCAGGAAGGGCGGCGTTCGGGGACCCTTGCTTTTCACTCGTAAGCCTCATAAGCCTCATGTGGAGCGGCTTTCCTCCTCGCTCCACGACAAACCCGGCATCCGGCCGTGCGGCAACCGTGGCCTTCTACGCACGCCAGTCCAGGCACACGATCGAGGCGTCGTCCTCCAGGTGGCCGTGGCAGGCGACGGACACGGCGGACGTCATCGTCTGGACCACTTCGCGGGGGTGCTCGGCGGCGGAGTCGCGGAGCATGACGGCCAGGTCCACGCCGCGGGCCCGGCGCTCCTGCATGCCGTCGGTGTAGAGCACGAGCCGGTCCCCGGCGCGCACGTCGAGGTCTTGAACCCGGTGGGGAGCCGGGGAAGGGACGCCGAAGGGAAGGTCGACGGAGAGGCGCAGTTCCTCGACCGTTCCGTCGCGCAGGCGCAGGGGCCATGGGTGCCCCGCGTTGACCAATTGACAGCCGGTTCCGTCCAGGGCGACACGGACCAGCTGCCCGGTGGCCAGCCCGTGACTGCCGTGCTCCAGGATCGCCTCGTGCATCTGGCGGGCCTGCTCCGCCAGGTCGCACCCGGCACGGCGGGCGCGTCGGGAGGCGTTCACCAGGATGGTGGCCAGCATCGCCGACCTGATGTCGTGACCCATCGCGTCGGTGATCGACAGGTGCAGCGTGTCGTAGTCCAGGGTGAAGTCGTAGGTGTCACCGCCGATGGAATCCGCGGGCACCAGTGCCCCGGCGACGGTGAACTCGTTCACCGTGCAGCAGGAAGCCGTGGGCAGCAACTGCCGCTGGACCTCGGCTGCCAAGGTCATCGGCGTCGTGCGCTTGCCCCAGTGGTAGACGTCGGTGAACCGGCGATCGGTCACGACGATGTAGGCCAGCGCGAGCGCTGCCTCGGCAACCTGCCCCAGCACGTCGTCGGTGGCGTCCGGCAGGATCAGCTCCAGCACCCCGATCGTGTCGCCCCGGTTGGTGACGGGCGCGATCACCCGCTCGCCCGTCCCGTCGCCGGGTACCCGCGTCACCTGCTGGCTGCGCAGTACGTCGTGGTAGACGCTGCCGTGCAACGGAATCTGATCGGCGCTCTTGACCTGCTGCGAGTCCGCATCCTCGCTGACCCGCACCATCTTCTGGCCGATGATGTCGGGGAGCAGCAACGACACCGAGCGGGCCCCGAACCGCTCCCGCAGGTTGCGCGCCACCACGTCCAGCGAGTTCACCGGCGAGGCTGCCTCCGCCGCCGTGAGTACGTCGTCGAGCCCGAGCTGGTCATGCGCCACGGCGACCTCCCTTGCTCCCTGCACTTCTTCCCGCCCTGGCCGCTTCACTCACAGGACCCTCCGACGGCGGCCGGCCCGGTCCTACGGGGCGGCGGGTGTGCGCAGGGCGAGGAAGGCGACGTCGTCGTCGTTGTCCTGGGGGCGGACCTGGCTCAGCAGCGAGTCGCTGAACGAGTCCAGGGGGCGCCGGGCCAGGGAAGCGGCGTGCTGGCGGAGACGGTCGAGGCCGACGTCGATGGAGTGCCTGGTCGACTCGACCAGCCCGTCGGTGTACAGCACGAGGGTGGCCTGCGGGGGCAGGGTGACGACGGCGTCCTGGCGCGGCTTGTCGGCGCCCGTGCCGAGCAGGATGCCGTGGCCCTCGGTGAGGAAGCTGGTCTGCCCGTCGTGGGTCACCAGGAGCGGCGGCGGATGGCCGGCATTGGTCCACTCCAGTCGCCACAGCCCGTCATCGGTGCTGGAGAGCCGCGCGAAGATCATCGTCGCCATGGGCACTTCGGCGGTGTGCATGACGGCCTGGTCGAGGCGCGTGACGACGGCGCTGGGTGACTCGGGATCCGACCATGCGAAGGCGCGCAGCATGTTCCGGACCTGCGCCATGCCGCCGGCGGCGTCGAGATCGTGTCCGACGACGTCGCCTATGGCCAGTGCGGTGGCACCGTCGACGAGCGGGAACGCGTCGTACCAGTCACCGCCGACCTGCGAGGCCTGCGGGGCCGGGACGTACCTGGCGGTCATCTGCAGGCCGGGGATCGTGGGCATCTGGGGCAGCAGGTGACGCTGCATGGTCTCGGAGACCTTGCGCTGCCGCTGGTAGAGGCGGGCGTTGTCCAGCGCCAGCCCCGCCCGGCGGGTCACGTCCTCCAGCAGCGGCAGGTCGCCGGCGGTGAAGCCGTCCGGGCGTTCCGAGCGGCCCAGCGTGAGCGCCCCGAGCACGTCCCGCAGCCCACGGATCGGGGCGATGGCCGCGGAGTGCATGCCCGTCCGCTCGAAGAGCCGGTGCTGCTCGACCGCGATCCCGGAGTCCGGAGGGCCGTGGTAGGTCGAGGCGGTGGCGATGGTCGACGCGGCGCCGCGCAATGCGCGGGACAGCGGCATCGGGGATTCCTGCGGCACCGGCGGCATGGGCCCTTGCAGGTCCGCGCGCTCGATCAGGAGGCCGTCCTTGTGCTGGACCACCAGGGCGCGCCGCACCTCCTCGTTCTCGGTGAGGAGGTCGACGACCGCCCAGTCCGCCAGCAACGGCACGGTGAGGGCGGCCAGGCGGTGCAGCGCCTCGTTCACGTCGAGTGTCGAGGTGAGCTGGGTGGTGGTCTCCGCGAGGAGGGCGAGACGGTCGAGCTCCGTCAGCGGCGTCGAGAGCCCCGCTGCCGGCCCCTGGGGATGTGCTGCCTCCGGCCGCTGGTAGAGCATGACCAGGGCCCCCGGCCTTCCGGGCCCCAGGGCGTACGGCGTCAGGAACCAGGACAGCCCGAGCAGGCTGCCGTCCCCGCGGGCGAACCACCCGACGTCGCCGTGCCGGGTGCGTTCCGTGAGCAGGGCGTCACGCATCTCGCAACGGGAGCGCGGCAGGGTGCGGCCATGGCTGTCGCGGTGCAGCAGGTCATGGGCGTCCTGATCGAGGAGATCCGCGGTGGACCGTTGGAGGAGGGTCGCTGCGGCGTCGTTGGCCGCGATGATCAGCCCCGCGCCGTCCACCACGTAGGCGGGCGCCATCACGCCTCCCAGGAGGCCGTCGGCCGCGGCGAAGCGCAGTGCCCGCGATCCCTCCAGGAAGCGCGATCCGGTCTCCGGTACGACGGCGTCCATGCTCCCCTGTCCTCCGGTGCAACCCAGCTGTCTCGGCTTACCCGCGCACCAGGATCCCATACGGTCGGCTCACGCTCTCGCCGACGAAAAGGCGCGACGACAGCGCCCGGCACGATGGCGCAGAACCTGGAGGAGGCCGCCCACACGGAGCGGCCGGTCCCGTACCTTGCCCTCAGATCCATGATAGTTCCGGGGCCGCGGGGTAGTCGTGCCCTATGTGGCTTTTGTCCCCACCAGGGGTGTACCGCCCCCAGGACGACACGCTCCTCCTCGAAGAGGCGCTGAAGCGGGAGCCTCTCGCCGACGGCACCGAAGTCCTCGATCTGGGAACGGGCAGCGGAGCGCTGGCCCTGACCGCCGCCGAGCGCGGCGCTGCGCAGGTGACCGCCGTGGACGTATCCCTGGGCGCGGTGTGCACCACGTGGCTCAACGCCCGCCTCAACGGACTGCGCGTCAAGGTCCTGCGCGGCGACCTCACCGCACCGGTGAAGGGCCACCGCTTCGACCTCATCACAGCCAATCCGCCGTACGTTCCGTCGCCGCAGGCGGGCCTGCCGACCCGCGGTCGCGCCCTGGCGTGGGATGCGGGGTCCGACGGCCGGGCGCTGCTGGACCGGATCTGCTCCGACGCGCCGCCGCTGCTCGCCCCGGGAGGAGTCCTGCTCCTGGTCCACTCGGCTCTCTGCTGTGTCGAGCGCACCCTGGGCCGGCTAGGTCACGCCGGACTGCGGGCCGCGGTCACCGAGCGCCGGTACATCCCCTTCGGTCCTGTGCTGCGCGACCGGTCGGCATGGCCGGAAGCGCGGGGATTGATAGTTCCGGGGGAAGAGAAGGAAGAGCTGGTGGTGATCCGTGCCGAACGTGAACGGTGAACCGGAGCCGACGCGCGTGACGATCACCCGCGACGGCCCGATCCTGTTCGAGGGCCCCGTCGAGGTGATCCTGGACGACGGCCGTGTCGTGCGTTCCGACCGCTTCGTCGTGGCTGTCTGCGCCTGCCGCCGCAGCCGCACGTACCCGTGGTGCGACACCAGCCATCGCCGGCGCGCCCGTCCTGCCCCGGCTCCCGCGGATTAGGTGGCCGGAACGGCGGTTGCCCGGCTCGCGGCGGTGAGGACGGCATGCGGGCCTTCGATGACTGCCCGGTGTCGCCCCGGCGCCACTTTTGTGGCGTCTTTCAGCGTCGGAAGCCGGACCTCAGCGGCGATGGTCAGCCACGATCCGCGCCTCGGAATCGGTGCTCGGGGGACCCACGGTGAGCAGACCGCGGGCGCACAGCTCCCGCACGACTTGCAGCAGCACATCACTCTGGTCCAAGCCACGTGCCCAAGCCGCTTCCGGGGCGGGCAGAGCTTCAACGGAGGGTACGTCCCGGGGCCGCGGGACGCAGGGAGCCTGTCGATCGGATTCCTCAGCGCACTACCGCGGTATCGGCACGGCGGCATCCGCCTTGATGGGACAACCGGGTGAACTCAGCCGCCCGCCAGGCCGCCGCGGCATGGCAGACGGACCCCTCCCGACGTGGGGAGGCTTGGGATGCTCGGTGGGTTCCCCGGCGGGATCGCCCCTCACGGGTGCATGAGGACCTTGATGGCACCGTCGGCCTTCTTCTGGAACATGTCGTAGGCCTGGGGGGCCTCCTCCAGCGAGACGTGGTGTGTGGCGAAGCCGTCGACGCCGAGCGGGTCCTCGTCGGTCAGGAGCGGGAGGATCTCGTCGCTCCAGCGCCGCACGTTCGCCTGGCCCATGCGCAACTGGATCTGCTTGTCGAACAGGGTCAGCATCGGCAGCGGGTCGGTCATGCCGCCGTAGACGCCGCTCACCGAGATCGTGCCGCCGCGGCGGACCAGTTCGATGGCCAGGTGCAGAGCCCCGAGGCGGTCGACGCCCGCGGTCTGCATGAGCTTGGCCGCCCAGGCGCGTGGAAGCAGGCCGGCGGACTGCTGGACCAGCTTCCCGAGGGTGCTGCCGTGGGCCTCGGTACCCACCGCGTCGATCACGGCGTCCGGGCCGCGGCCGTCGGTGGCGTTCCGGACGGCCTTCACGAGATCGTCCCGGTGCTCGTACTCGTCGAGGCTGAAGACCTGGGCGCCGTCACGGCGCGCCCTGGTCAGCCGTTCCGGTACGTGGTCGACCCCGATGACCTTGCCCGCGCCCAGGTGGCGGGCGACGCGGCAGCACATGTCGCCGATCGGCCCCAGGCCCAGGACGACCACGCTGCCGCCCTGGGGGACGTCGGCGTACTTCACCGCCTGCCAGGCCGTGGGCAGGACGTCCGAGAGGTAGACGTACCGGTCGTCGGGCGGCCCGTCCGGAACCTTGATCGGGCCGAACTGCGCCTGCGGCACCCGCAGGTACTCCGCTTGAGCCCCGGGGACGCGCCCGTAGAGCTTGGTGTAGCCGAAGAGCTCCGCCCCGCAGCCGTACTCGGTGACCTGGGTCGTCTCGCACTGCGTCGGCAGCCCCTCGCGGCACATGTAGCAGGTGCCGCAGGCGATCTGGAACGGCACCACCACCCGGTCACCCGGAGAGATGTTGTCCACCTCGGAGCCGGTCTCCTCGACGATGCCCATGGGTTCGTGCCCCAGGATGTCGCCGGGCGTCATGAGCGGGGCGAGGACCTCGTACAGGTGCAGGTCCGATCCGCACAGGCCGGTGGACGTCACGCGCACCACCGCGTCGGTCGGCTCTTCGATCCGGGGGTCGGGCACGGTCTCGACCCGTACGTCGTGTTTGCCGTGCCACACGGTCGCCCGCATGATCGATCACTTCCTCGCGGTTGTCCTTCACGGCAGGACCATCGGGTACCCGAGGACACGCCGGTGAACCGCCGGTGCGTGCCGTCATCCGGCCGATCCGCGCACGGAGGCGTTGGAGACCGTACGTTCCGGATACGCATGACCGGGGCACCTAGGCGGTTCACCGACGAGCAGAAGCGGACGACGCTACCGCCGCCGCCCTCGTGGCCAGGGCGCCACGGCCACGGCGAACCGTGAGCCCGCCCGCCGCGGCCGGGCAGCCGCGGCTCAGGTGCCGGGCGCGCGGTCGCCGAGCACCGGGAGCAGTTGCAGCTTCTCGTGGGTCTCCGAGCCCGGGGTGGCGGTGTAGACGAGCAGGGACTGGGCCTGGTCGGCGTCGTACAGCACCTGGCAGTTCAGTTCGAGCAGCCCCAGCTCCGGGTGGAGCAGCCGCTTCACCTCGCCGCACCGCACGCCGATCTCGTGTGCCTGCCACAGGTCGCGGAACTCCGGGCTCTGCGCGAGCAAGGCCTCGACGATGGCCCCGGCCCGCGAGTCCGCGCCGAGCCGGGAGTAGACCGCGCGCAGGTCGGCGACGAAGCGGCGGCTCAGCCCGGGCCGGTCGCCCTCGTGGTAGGCATGCCTGGCGGCGGGGTCGGTGAACCAGCGGTAGACGAAGCTGCGGGCCGGTCCGGTGAAGCGTGTCTCGTCCCCGAGCAGCGCGACCGACAGGCGCGTCTGCAGCAGGGTCTCCCCCAGCGCGGTGATCACCTGGGCCGGGGTGTCCGCGAGCCGGTCCAGGATGCGCATCATGCCCGGGCTGACGTGGTCGCCGCGCAGTGCCCGGCCGGGGGTGTTGTGCCCGGCCAGCCGGAACAGGTGGTCGCGTTCGTCCAGGGACAGCCGCAGCCCCCGGGCGATGGCCGCGAGCATCGGCTCGGACGGCTGCGGGCCGCGCTGCTGCTCCAGCCGGGCGTAGTAGTCCGTGGACATGCCGCACAGCACGGCGGCCTCCTCCCTGCGCAGGCCGCGGGTGCGGCGGCGCGGCCCGCGCGGCAGGCCCACGTCCTCCGGCTGGAGCGCCTCCCGCCGGGTGTGCAGGAAGTCGGCCAGTTGTGCTCGGTCCATGGTGTTTCCTCGTCGCGACTGCCGCGGCCGGGTGCGCCCCGGCCGCTCGGTCCGAAGGGTACGCCCGGCCGCGGGCAGGCGGCCGGGCGAATGGGTGGGCGTACGGGCGGGCGTACCGGCGGGCTACAGGAGCGTGCCGCCGGAGGCCTCGACGCGCTGGCCGGTGATCCAGCCGGTGCCCGGTGCCAGCAGGGCGGCCACCACCGGCCCGATGTCCTCCGGCTCCCCGACGCGGCCGAGCGCCGCCCGCTCGGCCATCGCCGTGCGCAGCCCCTCGTCGTCACGGATCATCCCGCCGCCGAAGTCGGTCGCGACCGGACCCGGCGCGACCGCGTTGACGCTGATGCGCCGCGGGCCCAGCTCCTTGGCCAGGTACCGGGTGTAGGTCTCGACGGCCGACTTGACCGCCGCGTACACCGACCAGCCCTCGCCCACGAACCGTGTCAGTCCGGTGGAGGTGTTGACGATCCGCCCGCCGTCCGCGAGGAGCGGCAGCAGCTCCTGGGTCAGGAAGAACACGCCCTTGAAGTGCACGTCGACCATCAGGTCGAAGGTCTCGGCACTGGTGGCGCCCAGCGGGCTCACCGCCCCCACGCCCGCGTTGTTGACCAGGAAGTCGAACGACTCGCGCCCCCACGTGCTGCGCAGGGTGTCGCCCAGCGTCCGCGTGAAGGCCGGGAAGTCCGCGAACGCGGTGGTGTCCAGCCGCAGCGCGGCCGCCCGGCGCCCCATGGCGGTCAGTGCCTCCACCACCTCCTCGGCTTCCTTCTCGCTGCTCCGGTAGGTGAGGACGACGTCCGTCCCCGCGGCGCCCAGGGCGAGGGCCGTGGCCCGGCCCAGTCCCCGGTTGCCGCCGGTGATCACCGCGATCGTGTTCACGCTCATGTTCAGCTCTCCTGCATCCTCGGTCCGCGGTCGGGGCCCTGGCCGGGCCCCGAACCGCTCACCACCAGGTTCGGCGGGGGCGCCGCACGGATGAAGGCATCACCGATCCAGGGAGCGCCGATCCCCCTTTGGCGGGGTCGCCCCGGGAGCGCGGATCCGGTCAGGCCGGGTTCCGGCGGATCCACCACACGGACAGGGCGATCAACGCGACGCCCAGTGCCAGGCACAGGCCCGTGGCCGTCCATTGCAGCGGCCAGAAGTCCGACGCGGGGTGGTACTCCGCCCAGCGGCCGGTGACGCCGCGGGAGGCGAGGCACTGCTTCACGTTCCCGGCGGCGTAGCAGTCCCAGGCCTCGGGCACGCGCCGCCCGTCCTTGGACAGCGGGCCGTCCGCCAGCAGCCATGCGGTCCTGGGGGCCGGCGGTTCCGAGGTGTGCTGCGCGTACGCGGTGCTGACCGGCCAGATGCCGGGCCGGACCGCCTCCAGCAGGGCGAACAGCCCGGCGCCGGTGACGAGGGTCGCGCCCATGGCCGGCACGGTACGGCGCAGGACGAGGCCGAGGGTCGTCCCGAGGAGGTAGAGCAGGACGCTGAGGCCGACGACGACCGGCCCGACCCCGTAGAACGGGTACCACATGTGCCAGTCGAACAGGGGGCCCATGGCCTTGGCGACGGGGTGCCACCACCAGGTCATGGCGGCGGCGATGACGCCGCTGACGACCGCGGTCATGGCGAGCGGCACACCCAGCTTCGCCGCGAACCAGCGCATGCGGGTCACGGACTGGGTGGCCACCGTGCGGTACGTGCCCGATTCCAGCTCCTGCGCGAGCTGCGGCCCGCCGAGGAACAGCCCGAACAGGAACGGCAGCAGCAGCATCGCCTGGAGTGGCCGCCGCATCGGGAACTGGTACCGCTGCCCGAACGTGTTGAGGCGGCCGAGGCAGGAGTCGGAGTACTCGTGGCCGTGGCAGGCGTCGAGGTGCTGCGCGGCGACGGCCGCGGCTACGTGCTGGTGCTGTACGACGGCGTAGACGGCGATCGCTGCCGCGGCCGCCAGTCCGATCCAGAAGGCGGTGCGGTTCTGCCGCCAGATCAGCCAGGTCAGCCCGTGCAGTCGCGGTCGGCGGCGGACGGCGGTGCGCGTGCCCATGGGTGTGCCGATGGGCGTGCCGGTGCGGGTGCCGATGCTCATGCCGCCACCACCTCGCGGCCGGTGCCGACCTGCGCGCTCGGGGTGAACAGCGCGGGTGCGTCGGGCGTCCTGAGGTACCCGAGGACGAGTTCCTCCAGGGTGGGGGCGCGGTGGTCGGCGTCGGGGGGCGGTGCGTCGGGGGTCCGCACCAGCGAGGTGAACGCTCCCTCGCTGCCGGTGGTCGCGATGACCTGGTGGCCGTCCAGGTCCTCCCGCCGGCGCGTGGTGAGCTGCCGGTGCCCGGCGAGGAGGAGTTCCACCTCGCCGGCCAGCCGGACGGTGCCGTTGTTGACGAGCACGAGGTAGTCGCAGGCGCTCTCCAGCTCGGAGACCAGGTGCGAGGACATCACGACGGTCGAACCGTGCCGCCGGGCCTCGGCCTGGAGGATGTCGGTCATCTGGTGCCGGACCAGGGGGTCCAGGTCGGCCATCGGCTCGTCCAGGAGCATCAGTCGGGGGCGCTTGCCCAGGGCGAGGGCGAAGGCGACGCGGGTGGCCTGTCCGCCGGAGAGGGTGCCGACCCGGGCGTTCAGGGGGACCCCGCCGGCGTCGATGACGGACTCGGCGGTCTCCTGGTGCCAGGTGGGGTTCAGCTCCTGGCCCATGCGCAGGACCTCGCTGACGCGGAACCGCGGGTAGAGGGCCTTCTGCTGGCTGAGGAACGCGGTGCTCTGGCGGGCCCGCGCGCTGCCGGGACGGTGCCCGGACAGCGTGATCGTGCCGGTGGACGGCGTGATCAGGTCGGCGGCCAGGGACAGCAGGGTCGTCTTGCCCGCGCCGTTGGGGCCGACGAGCGCGCAGACGCGCCCCGCGGGCAGGCGGAAGGAGGTGTCGCGCAGCGCCCACCCGCGGCGGTAGCGCCTGCCCAGCCCGATGGTCTCGATGGCGGGGACGTTGGGGGAATCGGTCATGACGTGGTGGTCCGTGTGGTCTTCCTGTGCGTCCTGGTCATTCACCGGCCGGAGGGGCGGCCGGGGCCGCGGCGTACCGGCGTCGCCAGAACAGGGCCAGCAGCGCGGCGCCCACGGCGAAGAGGGCCAGGTGGGGCAGTCCGGGGACGGGCAGAGCGGCGCCCCACAGCGTCAGATGGGCGAGCAGTCGCCCGGCCAGCGGCACACCGCTCAGCAGGAGGAGCGCCGCACCGAGCAGGCCGGCGGCGAGCAGTGCGGGTCGCTGGGCCGGGAGGACGGTGTCCGTACGCGAAGTTCGGTTCATGGAAACGACGTTATGGCGCGGGCCGGCGCCGGACTTCGGCAGAAAGTCTGCGTTCCACGGGTGACGAAAGTCGCGACCGGCGGCGGCACCCATACCTTCGTCTATTGCTTCGCGCCGCCCGGGCCCGGCGGGTCGCCCCCGGGCGGTTCGCCGGTGTCCGTGCGCCCCGAAGTGTCCCGGGCCGCTCCGGGGCGCACCCTGGAGATGCGGCCCCGCTCCCGCTTGCCGAATCCGCCCTCGGGGCGGGGCCGCCCGGCGTCCGTCCGCAGGCCTGACCTGGGCACCCCGCCCCTCGTGCGCAGGTCAGGCCTCGCCGCCGCGCAGGCTCCGGAGGTCGTCCGCCGCCTGCTGGCGCAGCAGGGGCACGAGCGGCCGCACCGGCTCCGGGAGGGCGGCGAGCATGAGTGCGACCTCCTCGGCGGACCCCACCTCGTCCAGGAATCCGATCATGAGGTGTCCGGCCACGGGCGGCGTGGTGGCGATCACCCGCTGCGAGAAGTCCGCCCAGTACTCGGGGGTGATGTGCTCCCGCAGCGCCGGGAAGAGGACGGGCTCTTCGTGGGCCAGGTGGCTGTGCACCGTGTCGCGCACGGCGACGGCCGCCTCGCGGAGCGCGGCCCGGGCTCCGTCGCCCTCCCCGTCGCCCAGCTCGACGGCGGCGAGCCGGTCGAGGCCCTCCTCCAGGCGCTCGTGTTCCGCGCTCAGCTCCTTGAGCGCGTCCGCGGCCGCCGGTGCCGTCGTCAGGATCCGCGGCCACAGGTCCTCGTCCTCGGTCTCGTGGTGGTGGCGGAGGTTCACCACGAGGAAGTCACGCAGCTGGGCCAGCGTGCCCAGGGGTGCGGAAGGCCGAACGGCCGCTTCCGCCAGCAGTGTCGTGGCCACGCGGTGGACCTCGTGGGCGAGCCGGGTCTCGACTACGGCCATGGGCTCTTGGGAGGAGTGGTTCATGGAGCGGAACATATTCATTAGAAACAGTTATTGTCAATATAGTCACTTACGGTGGAGGGGTACGATGCGTCCGTGACGAGCCGGAAGTACCACTCCCCGCTGCGCGCCCATTCGGCCGCGAGCACGCGCGAAGCGATCCTGAACAGCGCCCAGGCGCTCTTCCTCGCCCGTGGGTACGCCGGGGTGACCATCGGGGAGATCGCGGAGGCGGGGAAGGTCGCCGTGCCCACGGTGTACAGCAGCGTGGGGAACAAGCCGAAGATCCTGACGGCCTTGCTGGAGCCGGCCCTCACCGACCCCGCCATCGCCGATTCCCTCGCCGCCGTCGACACCAGCGACGACCCGCGCGCCGTCATCGGGCTGACCGCCGCGGGCACCCGGCTCACGCACGAACGCCACTGGGAGCTGGTGTACGGGCTCTTCTACCGGGATCCGCCCGGGGAGCCGGCCGTCAAGGCGGTGCTGGACAAGGGGGCGGACGACTACGTCCAGGCCCTGAACCGGGTCGCGGACCGCCTCGTGGCGCTCGACGCGCTCCGCTCCGAGGTGAGTCGCGCCGAGGCCGTCGACGTGCTGTGGTTCCACCTCGGCCCGCACGCCTGGATCACGCTCGTCGGTGAACGGGGCTGGGCCTTCGACCGCGCCCAGACCTGGATCGCCCGTGCCGCCTGCCGGGAACTGCTCAAGCCGGCCTGAGGCGACTTCGGTCGTTCCGGCCGGGGCCTGGTCGACGGGCTGTGCGTCGGGGGCCGGGGTGCCAGCCTGGAAAGCGCGGCACCGCGCATGCGCCGTCGCCCGCGACTACCCGACGCCGAAGGAGGACTCATGGAATTCGTGACGTCCAGGCCCACCGTCAGGGGTCCTGAGAAATGGTTCACCGGGGACGTGTGGTTCGACGTGATCCTCGCGGGCGTGGAGCCCTCGCGGATGCGCGCGAACATGGTCCGCTTCTCCCCTGGCGCCCGCACGGCCTGGCACCGTCACGCCGTCGGCCAGACCCTGCACGTCGTCGAGGGCGTCGCCCTGGTCGGCACCCGCGACGGGACGCTCTTCGAGGTCCACCCCGGTGAGACGGTCGCCTGCCCGCCCGATGAGGACCACTGGCACGGCGCGACGCCGGAGAGGTTCATGCAGCACCTCGCGATGTGGGAGGGCCCGGGGGACGACCGTCCGGAGACCACGTGGCTGGAGAAGGTCGCCGACGAGCAGTACCGCGGTCCCCGCACCCGGAGCCACTGACCCCACGCCACCGCTCGGGCACGGTCCGGCTTCACAGACCGGCGTCGGCGAGGATGCGGTGCATCCGCTCAGGGCGCAGCACGGGGTTGGCGGCGGCACGGTGCACGACCTCCGGATCCGGGTCGCGGAGCAGTCGTTCCAGCAGCGCATCCGTGATGTTGGGGTGCCGCGCGACCGCTTGGCGCAGGAAGGACTCCTCCGCGGCGGCAAGTCGCTCCAAGAGCGGCCGGGGCAGTTCGGGGTCCTGCAGGGCGACGTAACGCACACGGGCATCCGGTTCGTCGGCGAACGTACGCAGCGTGTGGCGGGGGAAGTGGGGGTGCTCGACGAGCGGAGGCCGTACGCGGAATTCGTCACCGTGGGCACGTACGAGCCGTTCCAGGACCTCCGGGGGCGTGTCGGGCCGACGGGCGGCGATGCGGCGGACGTTGAGGTCGGGGTCGTCGTCGAGCCGTTGCCACGCCTCCTCGGGCAGGTCGCGGCAGGAGGCCAGTACCCGCCGGAATGCCACGTGCCGGCAGTCCAGGTACGTCAGGCGTTCCTCGAGGGGCACCTCACGCAACCAGTGCGGTGGCGCGACGGGCCAGCTCAACGCCAGGTCGGCGCCCATGCTGCCGCCTGCGCTCTCCGCCTCGACGGAGGCGTACACCCGGTCCCTCGTCCCGCGGTCCACGTGACGGCTTTGGGCGGCCACGAAGCGGACGACCGGGTCGTCCGCGTCCAGGAGCCGGGCCACCATGTCGGCCGTCAGGTGCGGGTTTCCGGCGACAGCCTGCCGGGCGTCCTCGTCCCCGTCTCGCATGAGCGCGAGGAACTGCTCCCCCGTGAGCGGGACATGGCACGCCACGTTGGCACGGGTGGCGGGGTCGGCGAGGCACCGGTCCCACCACTCCGGCGGAACCCCCGGTCGCTCGTGCCTCGTCGCGGCCGCCCGGACCTGCGGATCAGGGTCGGCGAGCATGGCCACCTGCACCTCGACGGGCCGCTCCCACCAGGTCCGCGCGACCGCGGCACGCAGCTTCGGGTCCGGCGCGCCGGCGAGTGCCGTGCGGCGCTCGCCATAGACCTCCTCGAGAGCGTCGATGCCGATCGGCACCCCACGGTCGACCATGGAGCGGACGAAGTCCGCGTGTGCGTCACGGATCGCCGCATCGGGATGCCCGGCGATCCTGCGGCGCATCCGCGGCGAGATCAGGTCCCGGCGCAGGAGCACCGCGCTGTCGCCCCCGCCGTGCGCCAGCAGGGCCTCGACGACCTCGTCCGCCAGCCGATCCGCGCGCAGCTCCACCCCGTGCCGACCGGCGGCGTGCGCGGCCAGGCGCACCAGGACGTCGCCGGAAGCCGCGGGATTGCTCCCCAGCCCGGAGAGCCGCGGATGCGTGAGGCTCGTCATGCGCCCAACGTAGCGGCGCGGCAGCGGCCTTCCACCGGTCGGGGGTACAAGGCAGCGGCACCGATCGACGTCTACGAGCCGGCCAGCGCAGCCCGGAGTGACAGCCGCTCCCCGCTGACGCGGAATCACCCTCCGCCCAGACAGGAGATCATGAACGCATGGCGCACACCCGATCGGCTCTGCAACCGCTCCTCCTGTCGGCTCTGTTGGCGCTGTCCGCCTGCGGGACGCAGTCCGCGAACGGGGCCGCACTCGAGAGCAGGGCGCGGTCCCTGGGGATCGAGCCAGCCATGGTGTACGTCACCGACGTCCCCGGCTACCGCGTCGCCCTCCAGTCCGTCGGCGTCATCGGCGACCACGGGTTCGGGGTCTCGTACAGCGGCCCGGAGGGAGGGACCATCGAACTGCGGGTCGACGAGCGCGCTTTCAGCGGCCCGGTCGGTTGCGCCGAGGACACCGGCGGGACGGGAACCGATCAGGCGACCTGCGAGCAGGAGGGGAACCACTGGTACCGGGCGACGAGTACGTCGCACTCGTACGTGCTGGAGGACGCGGGCCGCGTGATCCGGCTGTCCGCGGATCCGGGCACCGTCGGGCGCGACGTCCTGCGGCAGGCCGCCGAACACGTCCACCGGGCCTCCGACGCGGAGTCCGCCCGTGTCCTGCCGTCCGAGGACGGGGGCGGCCGGGGTCGGCCCGAGCGCGGCGACCTCCCGGCGAACGGCGACGGCGCCGCCCGGGACCCGGCCGGTCTCTTCGCGGGGACCAGCGGCTGACGGGCGCCCTGCACCGTCCGGCGCTCCAGGCCCATACGGCTAGTCTCGGTGCTGTCGGGCGCAGCCGGGTGGCACGGCTCAGGTGGCGGCCGGTGGGCCGGGGAAGGACGGATGTGGACTTCGAGCCGATCCTGCGCGCCGAACACGCTTTTCAGCAGGGCCTGTCCGCGCAGGAGATCCAGGCCATCGCCGGCCGCGCCTTCGGGGCCGCGGCCCGGGTCGTCTCGGCCGTGGAGCTGGGCCTGGGGATGTACAACAACACGTACCGCCTCACACTGGCCGGGCGGCAACGGCCGGTGATCCTGCGCGTCGCACCGGAGCCACGCAGGCAGTTCCTGTCCGAGCGGGAGCTGATGCGCAACGAGTACGCGAGCGTGCCGTGGCTGTCGGTGGTCGCCCCGTTGATGCCGCGCGTGATCGCCGCCGACTGGTCGCACGAGGTGATCGGGCGGGACTGGATGGTGCAGAGCCTGCTCGACGGTGTGCCGGCGCCGGGCCATCTGGACGCGTACCCCCGATCGGCCTGGCCGGGCTTCTTCCGGCAACTGGGCGCGGTGGCCAGGACGGTGCACTCGGTGCGCGGCCCGCACTTCGGGCCGGTCGCCGGTCCCGGGTACGCCACGTGGAGCGAGGCGGTCGTGACCTCGATCGAGGACATCGCCACCGACCTCGACGGCGTCGGCCTGGACGCGGCCGATCTCCGCAAGGTGGCGGCCGTGGCCATGGAACGCCGTGCGGTGCTCGACGAGGTCACCGAGCCACGCATGCTCGCCGGCGACCTGTGGACCGTGAACGTCCTGATCGCCGAAGGTTCTCCCGAGCCCCGGATCACCGGGGTCCTGGACCTGGACCGGACCTTGTGGGGCGATCCGGCGGCGGACTGGACGATCCACATGGCACGGGCCAGGCCCGGCAGCGAGCGGGACGCGTTCTGGGACGCCGACGGCTACGGCTCACCGGCGGACTCGCCCGCCGCGGTGTGGCGCTCCCACGTGTACCGGGCGCGTCACCTCGGTGCGATCCGGCTGGAACACCATCGCCTGGCCAGCACCGCTGGGGTCCACGGCACGTACGGAGGCATGGCAGGCGTGCTGGCGGAACTGGACCTGCCCGGCTGAAGCGGGCGGCCTTCCCGGCGCTCGCGAAGGCGGGCGAGGACGTCAGTGGTCGTCCCAGTGCCCGTCATGGGCTGCGTGACGGTGCCCGTCGTGGACGTAGTCGATGTGGTCCCCGTGCGGCACGGCGACGTGGCCGCAGCCCGCGGCGTGCTCATGGCCGTGCCCTTCGTGGGCCACGTGGGCCGGAGCGTTGCATTCGTCGATGTGGTCGCCGTGGGTGCGGTGGATGTGACCGCCGTGGGCGTAGTCGGTGTGGTCGCCGTGCGGCACGGCGACGTGGCCGCAACCTTCGCCATGAGTGTGCTCGTGCCGATCGTGCGGACGGTGCTGGCCTGTGCTCTCCATCAGGACTCCTTCCCTGACGCCTCGCATGCGAGCGCGCCGCCGGTTGTTCGTCACCGGTGGAGCATCGACAACCGATAAGCATCTTAGTGCCCGATATGCGCCATTCACACACTCCGATGGTGACGCGACGGCCTTCGGGCCGCCCTTTGCCCACCCCCTGTCGATAGTGGTATTCATTTTCATCTAAGCTGCCGGTGTGCGTGTGGCCCTGCGCCCACCCGGCAACTCCCTTTCGCAGCCCTCGGAGGCTTCCGTCATGTCCCAGTCCCCTTCCCGTCTCGCCATCCTGCTGGCCGGTGCCGCATCACTCGGCCTGCTGGCCGGCTGTGGCGCTTCCTCCGACGATGCCGCGAGCGCCAAGAGCAGCGCTTCCCCGTCCAAGGTCTCCGTCGTCGCCTCCACCGACGTCTACGGCGACATCGTCGAGCGGATAGGCGGCGACCGGGTCGACGTCACCTCGATCATCAGCGATCCCGACCAGGACCCGCACTCCTACGAGGCCGACACCCGCAACCAGCTGGCCCTGTCCAAGGCGAAGCTCGTGGTGGAGAACGGCGGGGGGTACGACGACTTCATCGACCGGATGCTGGGGAGCGGCAACGCCTCGGCGGACGTCATCAACGCCGTCGAGGTCTCGGGCCGGACCGCTCCGGCCGGCGGAGAGCTCAACGAGCATGTCTGGTACGACTTCCCCTCGGTGAGCAAGATCGCCGACCGCGTTGCCGATGCCCTGGGCAAGGCGGACCCGGACCACGCCGGCACCTTCACCAAGAACGCCGCCGCCTTCAAGAAGAGCCTCAGCGCGCTGGAGGACAAGGAGGCTTCCCTGAAGTCCGCGCACGACGGCGAGGGCGTGGCGATCACCGAGCCCGTGCCGGGTTACCTGCTCGCAGCGTCCGGCCTGGTCAACCAGACCCCCGAAGAGTTGAGCGAGGCCGTCGAGGAGGGCGACGACGTCTCCGCCAAGGTCCTCAAGGCCACCCTGGACCTCTTCTCCGGCAAGAAGGTCAAGGCCCTGGTCTACAACGAGCAGACCTCCGGCGCCCAGACGGAGAAGGTCAAGTCGGCGGCCGAGGCGGCCGGTGTGCCCGTGGTACCCGTCACCGAGACCCTGCCCGAAGGCAAGGACTACCTGACGTGGATGAGCGACAACGTCGACGCACTCGCCGACGCCCTGAACAAGTGACCCGGCAGCCCTCGCCGTCGGTACCCGGGCCCCGCACGGGCGACCCGGACGTCGACGGCAGGCCCGGGCCGCTGATCCGGATGAGGAAGGGCGGTCTCCGGTACGGGGACCGCACCCTCTGGAAGGATCTCGACCTGGACGTGGCGCCCGGGGAGTTCTGGGCGGTGCTCGGACCGAACGGCTCCGGCAAGACGAGTCTGGTCCAGGCCCTTCTGGGGCGCCGGCCGCTCTCCTCAGGCACCCTGCACGTGCTCGGCGACGAACCCCGTCAGGCCGCGCGTCACATCGGGTACGTGCCCCAGCAGGGGACGGCCATGGCGCACGACATGGTGCGGGCGCGTGATCTGGTGGGCTACGGCCTGGACGGACACCGGTTCGGGCTCCGCCGGCGCGACGCCGCCACCCGGCGGCGCATCGACGCCGTCATGGACGCCGTCGGCGCGTCAGGCTACGCGAACGCGCCCCTCGGCACCCTCTCCGGCGGCGAGCGGCAGCGCGTCCGCATAGGGCAGGCCCTGGCCACCGACCCCCGCCTGCTGCTGTGCGACGAGCCCACACTCTCCCTGGACCTCCACCACCAGCGGGCGGTGACCGAGCTCATCGACCGAAGGCGCCGGGACCACGGGACCGCCGTGGTGTTCGTGACCCATGAGATCAACCCCGTCCTCGACCTGGTGGACCGGGTGCTCTACCTCGCCCCACAGGGACACCGCACCGGCTCCCCGGAGGACGTGCTGACCTCGGAGTCCCTGTCGGCCCTGTACGGCTCCCGGGTCGACGTCCTGCGGGTGCGGGGCAGGATCGTCGTCGTCGGCACCCATGACACCCATGACCAGCAGGCCGTGCACCACCCGGGACTCGACGCCGCGGACGCACACGCAACGGACGGAGCGCACCCATGACGGCGGCCGAGATGTGGCAGCAGATGTTCAACTTCCAGGACTACGGCGCCCTGCTCGGCCTGGTGCGCAACTCCCTCATCGTGGGCGGTGTGCTGGGCCTGGTCGGCGGACTGACCGGAGTCTTCGTACTCCTCCGCGACCTGCCCTTCGCCGTACACGGCATCAGCGAACTGTCCTTCGCGGGCGCCTCTTTGGCGCTGCTGCTCGGGGTGAACGTGGTGGCCGGCTCGATCGCCGGATCGCTCATCGCCGCCCTGGCGATCGGCGTACTGGGCTCCCGCGCCCGGGACCGCAACTCGATCATCGGCATCCTGATGCCGTTCGGGCTCGGCCTCGGCGTCCTCTTCCTCGCGCTCTACAAGGGCCGTTCGGCCAACAAGTTCGGCCTGCTGACCGGCCAGATCGTGGCCGTCGACGATCCGCAGACCGGGTGGATGCTCACCCTGTCCGCGCTGGTGCTGATCGCCCTCGCCGTCATCTGGCGCCCTCTGGCCTTCACCAGCGCAGACGTGCACGTCGCCGAAGCACGCGGCTTGCCCGTCCGCGGGCTGTCCGTGGCCTTCATGCTCCTCCTGGGAATCACGATCGCCCTGTCGGTACAGGTCGTCGGGGCGCTCCTGGTCCTCAGTCTGGTCGTCACCCCTGCCGCGGCGGCCGGCCGGGTCACCGCCTCCCCCCTGCTCCTGCCGTTGCTGAGCGTGCTCTTCGCCGTCCTCGCCGTCGAGAGCGGCATCCTCCTCGCCCTCGGCAGCAGCATCCCCATCAGCCCCTACGTCACGACCATCTCGTTCCTCGTCTATGCCACGTGCCGGGCCGTCGGAACACGACGCGCTCGGCACGGGCGCACGACCCGCACGGTGACGGCGGTCGCCGGCGGACCCGTACGCGGCTGAAATCCACCCGGTGACGGCGAGCTCCCTGCTGTGGAGCCACGTCGACCGACGATCGGATGACCCGCGGGCACCGGCCTGGCCCTACGGCCGGACGTGACGGTCGGCGTCCTCGGCCGCGGGCACGTTCCAGCTGGCCAGGATGCGCAGTTTCTCCTCCGACGGCGAGCCCCGGTCGGCCCTGAAGACGATGACGCTCTGGCCCTTGCCGCCCGGCAGGGCCATCGTCTCGTAGTGCAGGCTCATCTCGCCGACGGTCTCGTTGAAGAACCGCTTCACGCCGTACGAGTGCTCGTACAGCCGGTACTCCGCCCAGTACCGCGCGAAGTCCGGCGAGGCCACCGCGATCTCCCCCACGAGCTGCTCCAGCACAGGGTCCGCCGCCCGGTCCGCGGCGACCTGGCGCAGCGCCGCCGCGACCTGGGGCGCGATCCTGTTCCACTCGGGGTAGACGGTCCTGGCCCGGGGGTTGAGGAACGTCCAGCGGGCGAGGTTGCGCTCCTTGACGGGCATGGCGTCGAAGTCGTCGATGAGGAGCCTGGCGGTGTGGTTGACCGCCAGCACCTCCAGTCGCGGCCCGTGCACCATGGCGGGCAGGTCGAGCGCGTGCACCATGGCGACGACGCCCGGCCTGGCCTTCACCGGGGGCGGCGCCGAGGGGGTGGGCCGGCTTCCCGCGTTCCGTACCAGCGTGCGGAGGTGCGCGCACTCCAGCTGGTCGAGCTGGAGTGCCTTCTCCACCGCTCCGAGGACCTCCTCGGAGATGCGGCCGATCCGCCCCTGTTCCAGCTTCGTGTAGTAGGCCACGCTCACCCCGGCGAGGGCCGCGACCTCCTCGCGCCGGAGTCCCGGCACCCGTCGGCTGCCGTAGCCGACCGGCAGTCCCGTCTGCCCGGGGTCGATCGCCGCCCGCCGGGAGACGAGGAAGTCCCGCAAGGCCCTCTCAGCGTCCATACCCCCAGGTATAGCCGAGCCCCGCCTGCGTGGGGCCCCGAAGGTGGCTCTGCGAGTAGCACCCTCAGCACGGTCACGCTCCCTCTTCGCCGGGGGCCCCGCACCTGGTGCAGTCGAAGACGGAAGTTCCCCCCGTCCGACGTCGCCCCACCAGGAGACAGCATGCCTTTCATGGTTCCCGCCCTCGCCGCAGCCGGCCCCGACGCCCCGGTCGAGCTCACGACCGTCGAGCGCCGTGACCCGGGCCCTCACGACGTCATCATCGACATCGCGTACACCGGCATCTGCCACACCGACATCGCCCTCCTGCGCAACCACTGGATGGAGGGCCTGTTCCCCATGGTCCCGGGCCACGAGATCACCGGGACCGTCGTCGCGACCGGCCCGGACGTCACCCGGTACGCCGTCGGTGACCGGGTGGGCGTCGGCTGCTACGTCGACTCCTGCCGCACGTGCGTGAACTGCCTCGCGGGCGAGGAGCAGCACTGCCTCAAGGGCGAGGTCCTCACCTACGGCGCGCTCGACTACGACGGGCGGCCCACCTTCGGCGGCTACAGCCGGAGGATCGTCGTCGACGAGAACTACGTCCTCCGCATCCCCGACGGGCTCGCCCTGGACGTCGCCGCCCCGCTGCTCTGCGCCGGGGTCACGATGTACGCGCCGCTGCGGCGCTGGGGCGCGGCGGCGGGCAGGAAGGTCGCCGTCGTCGGCATGGGCGGCCTCGGGCACATCGGGGTGAAGTTGGCGCACGCGATGGGCGCGGAGGTCACCGTGCTCAGCCGGAGCCTGTTCAAGCGCGAGGACGGTCTGCGGTTCGGAGCGGACGACTACGTGTCCACCGAGGACGGTTCCTACGTCCGGGATCACGGGCAGAGCTTCGACCTGATCGTCAACACGGTGTCGGGCGGCATCGACACCAACGCCTACCTCGCACTGCTGCGCCTGGACGGCGTGCTGGTCAACGCGGGCGTCACCGCCGAGGCCGCCACCTTCCAGGGCATGCTCCTCGGCAGCCCGCGCCGGATCATCACCTCGACGAGGAACGGCAGCATCCGCGAGAACCAGGAGATGCTCGACTTCTGCGCGAGCCACGGCATCGCCGCGGACATCGAGACCGTGCCCGCGGACCAGGTCAACACCGCTCTGGAGCGTCTGGACCGCGGCGACGTGCGCTACCGCTTCGTCATCGACGTCTCCACCCTCGGGGCCTCGCGGTGAGCGACGAGTGCGCCGGAGCCGGGGCCGGGGTGAGGGGGCGCCGCCGTGCGCCCGGCGCGGTTGCTGTTGCAGGCTGGGGTTATGCGCACCGAGGGGCCGCCGGTGATCGTGGAACCGCCGGTCGACGGACGAAGGGTCGTGATCCGGGGCGAGTACTTCGGCACCGCGCACTCCCTGGCGGACCTGTTGCGGTACCTGTGGCTCGCCGGGTACGACGCGGGGACGGTCAGCTTGACCGACCCGGGTCAGGTGGAGTGGCGTGGGGGCGGCCCGGAGGCGTGGTGACGACGCCCGGCGCATCCGTGAGGGCGGGCGGGAGCGGGTCAGCGGGGCGAGCTGTAGCGGGAGCCCGGCCGTAGGCGTACGGCCCTGACGCGCAGCTGCTCGGTGAGCCCGTCGTCCTGGCAGTCCCCGCAGAGTTCGTGCCGGCCTTGGTCGGTGATGACGGTTCCCCAGCCGAAGCAGGCTCCGCATTCGCGGGCCAGGTCGACGTTCGCGCGGGGAGTGGGGTAGGGCAACCCCTCTGCTCCTCGGGTCATGAGACACCCCTCTGCACTGCCTCGGGAGATTTTGCGTGGTTATTACCCATTCGCCACGACATACACCCATTCCGGGCCATCTCCATGGCAGCAGCCCCTCCTCCCCCGCTACCGGGCACGGCGCAACCGGCGTGCGCTCCACTGCGCGAGCGGCTGCAGGGCGGCGATGAGCGCCTGGCCGTCGGGGGCGAGCGCGTAGCGGACCTGCACGGGGGTGCTCGGGATGACGGAGCGCTCGATGAGGCCCTCGGCCTCGAGTTCCTTCAGGCGCTGGGCGAGCAGCCGGTCGGAGATCCCGGCGATGACGGCACGGTACTCGCCGAACCGGCGCGCGCCCTGGGCCGCCGCGGCCAGGATCGCGCCCGTCCACCGGCGTCCGACGAGCTCGACGGCGCCTTGGAAGCTCGGGCACGCCTCGTCGTGGACCGAGCCGCGCTCCAGGCGCAGCGGCTGGGGGCTGATCGTCTCGTGGGATCCCGTGGTCATTCCTCGGAGCGTAGCCCTGCCCTGCCGCCCGGGCGGGCGTCGTGCCTGGTACGGCCGGTACCAGGAAGGGTCCTCGCTGGCAGCCGGGCCCGGTCGCGGCCCAGCCGGGGAGCCGTCCGGCGCCCGGGCCCGGCGCCGGACGGCGAGCCGGACGGCACACCACGACCACAGAGGACCACGCGTGCGGACGCCCCCGAGACACCACACGGACGACGGATCCGGGAGCTGCCGCAGGCGCCGCCCGCCAGGACGGTGCGAGGCTTCGCGACGGTCACCGCGATCGTCTTCCTCGCCATGGCGGCGAGCAGCACACCCTCCCCCCCTCTACGGCCTCTACCAGGAGCGACGGCACCTCGGCACGGTCACGACGACGCTCGTCCACGCCTGCTACGCCGCGGGCGCCGTCCTCACGCTGCTCGTGGCGGGAGGCTCAGCGGCCACGTGGGACGCCGGCGCGTGCTCCTGGCGGCGGTCGTCGTCCTCGGCTGCGGTTTCCTGCTGTTCCTGACCGCTCCGGGGGTATGGGCGCTGTACCTGGCACATCTCGTGCAGGGCGTCGGCGTCGGGCTGCTCACCAACGGTGCCGGGGTCGCGCTGGCGGATCTGCACCCGCGCCGGGACCTCCGCGCGACGGCGGTGGCCAACAGCGCCGCGGCCTCGGCGGGCATCGCGCTGGGCGCCGTCCTGGCCGGGGGCGGCGGCCCTCGCCGCGGTCGTGGCGCCCGCGCCGTCCGCACCTCGGCGGGGAAACGCGCTCGGCGCTGCTGCGGGAGGCGCCGACCGTCGTCGTGGGCTGGGCCGTCGTGGGTCTGTCTGGCGCTGGGCGTGGAGTTGGCAGCCGCCGCTGTCGGTCACCGGTCTCCTGGGCTCCCTTCCGTCGGCGCGAGCCTCACGGGCGCCAGCTTCGGGCTCACCTTCACGGGGTCGACGGCCGCGGTGAGCGTGCCCATCGTGGCGGTCGGCGCGGCGCAGTCGTGGCTCGGCCCGCGGGGTGCGTTCACCACCTTCGGGGTGTTCGTGGGGCTGACCGCACTGGTCGCGGCGATCGTCACCGTCCGCGGCCCCCGCCTCCGTCCGTGACGGGTGACCTCTGTGCCCGGGTGTCACACGGGCGGGCCGGCCGGTGTCTTCATGGCGCACGGCCCAACGGGCCCACGGACAGGGAGAGAAACGATGGCGCTACCCCTTCCCAAAGCAGAGCTCCCCGCCGGGCGGAGCCTGCGGTCCCGGTGAGACCGGGATCGGTGCCGCGCCCCGGACGGTTCGTCGCCGCAGTCGCGAACTCCTGCGGCCGCGACGGCGCGTACGGCCGCCGACCCGGAGTTACGGCCGGGCGTCGAGGCGGTGCTGCAAGCGACCATCCGGGCCGAAGACGTCCATCAGGTACCCCTTGTGCAAGGAGACCCCCTCCTCATGCCGCAGGAAGTCGGTGATCGATTCCTTGAGTTCCTCGAAGGGCTCGGGATCATCGTCCGAGTTGTGCGTCCACACCGTCACCAGGGGAACACCGCCAGGGCCGGAACCGCGCTGAAGCCCGTACACGTCCGTCACTCCGCCGGAATGGCGGTAGTGCTCGGCCAACCGGACCGCAGGATCGGGCGCGACAGTGGAGGTGACCGTCGGGCCAGGGGTGTAGCCATCGGTGGCGGAAGCACTGTGCTCGGTACAGCCGGACAGCAGGGTGACGGATCCGGCACAGGCCAGGGCCACGAGGGCGATTCTCTTCATCGCATGATTTTCACCCGGTCACGAGGGGGCGCCGTGGCATTCCGCGGGTCTTGCTCGTGGGATTGGCTGGGAGTGATCGACACGACGCGGAGCTTGGCGGGATGTGGGGAGGTCAGCCGGTGCAGCCGGGGACGGGAACGGGCCCGCCGCAGTTGTCCGGGCGGTTGTTGCGCACCGTGGAGCCGGTCAGTGTCACCGTGCCGTCCTTGTTGTAGACGCCGCCGCCGGTTCCGGCCGTGTTGTCGCCCACCGTGGAACCGATCAGTGCGACCGTGCTGTTGATGTCGTTCCAGATGCCGCCGCCTTCGGCTCCCGCCGTGTTGTCGCCCACCGTGGAACTGGTCGACGTCACCTTGCTGTTGAAGATGTTGTAGATGCCGCCACCGGATCTCGCCGCCGTGTTGTCGCGCACCATGGAGCCCGTCAGAGTCAGCGTCCCATTGAAGTTGTTGTAGATGCCGCCGCCGTCGATCGTCGACGTGTTGTGCTCCACGGTGGACCCGGTCAGCCTCACGGCGCCGAAGTTGATGATGCCGCCGCCGGAGTGAGAGGTGTTGTCGCGCACCGTGGAGCCGGTCAGCGTCACCGTGCTGTTGACGTCGTTGTAGATGCCGCCACCTGGGCCTGCCGTGTTGTGCTCCACCGTGGAGCCGGTCAGTTCCACCGTGCCCCCGTTGTTGCGGATGCCGCTGCCCGTGCCGTTGGTGATGGTCAGCGTGTCCAGTCGCACCCGGACGGCTCCGGTCACGGTCACGGTCGAGCCGGCTCGGTTGCCGTCGAGGACGGTGGGTTTGAGGCCGATCAGGGTCAGGTCCTTGTTGATGGTGAAGGGGCCGCTACAGGTCCCGCTCACCAGTAGCGCCGCCCCCGGGGCGGCGCTGTTGATGGCAGGCTGCAGGGCTGTGGCGTTTCCGCGGCAGTCCACCACGGCGAATTGGGCGGCCGCGGCCGGAGCCGCTCCGACCAGGCCGACCGCTCCCGTCGTCGCCGCAAGAACCGTCGACGAAAGCGCCGCACGAGCTGATCCCTTGAGCATGCAGCTTCTCCTGTCTCCGCGCGGGGCACGCACGGGGTCCTGCGCCGCTGTCGTCCTTCCGGCATGGACGGCCTGCACACCCACACCCGAAGACCACCGGTGCCCCGGCGGTGTGGGAGGCACGCCGATGCAAGGCCGCACGCCCCCCGAACGGCCTGGGACAATGACCCGTGCGGCCGAAGGACGGCCCCCCGGCGGGTTCGGTGCGGGCCCTGGGCGCGATCGCCGTGGAGGTCTCCCGGGCTGCTTGCCCGGCACCTTAGAGGCGGTCGTGGTGCGCCGTCGGCTGGACGCGGGGGCGCAGGCGTTCGCCTTGGGGCCCGTACATGATCAGGTATTCGACTGGTGCGCCGAGGCCGGCGTTGGCGAATCCATGAGGGGTACGGGTGTCGAACTCGGCGACCTCTCCGGAGGTCAGGACGAGGTCATGGTCGCCGAGTGCCAGCCACAGCCGCCCGGACAGCACGCAGAGCCATTCGTATCCTTCGTGCGACGACTGACGCGGCCGTGGCGGCTGTTCGTCGGCGGCCGGCAGGACGTGCTTGTGCGCGTGGAGCCCTCCGACATAGCGGGTCAGCGGCAGTACCGCCTTGTCGTCCACCGCGCGCTGCACCGGGCGGGACGGCTGCTGCGCGGGGGCCTCGGCGGTGCCGGCCAGAGTGTCCAGGGAGACGCCATACGCCTTCGCCAGGCGCAGCAACAGTTCCAGATTCGGTTTGCGCAGGCCGTTCTCGACCCGTGACAGCGTGCTGGAGGCGATCCCGGTGGCCCGGCTGACCTCGGAGAGCGTGTCCCCGCGCTTCTCGCGCGCGGCCCGCAGCCGCGGCCCCATGGCGGCCAGGACCGCGGCGACATCGTCCGCCATTGCCCTTCGCCTCCCTCGCGCGTCCGCCCTGACCTGCCATTTTGCCAGTTCGTCAACGCGGCTCGCATCCCCGTCCGTCGACACCGCATGATCGACGGGTACCGCAGCCACCGGGGAACCCGAGGAGAAGCCATGCACCAGCCCACGCCGTCCGGCGACCTGCGCCACCACACCGTCGAGGCGCCCGCCGGACGGCTGCACCTGGTCGAGCAAGGCAGGGGGCCGCTGGTCCTGCTCGTCCACGGCTTCCCCGAGTCCTGGTACTCCTGGCGCCACCAACTCCCGACCATGGCAGCGGCGGGATACCGGGCGGCGGCACTGGACGTGCGCGGCTACGGCCGCTCCTCCACGCCGACGGAGGCGAGCGAGTACCGCATGCGCGCCCTGGTGGAGGACAACGTCGCCCTGGTGCACGCGCTGGGCGAGGAGACAGCGGTGGTCATCGGGCACGACTGGGGCTCGAACATCGCCGCCGCTTCCGCCCTGCTGCACCCCGACGTCTTCCGCGCCGTGGGCCTGCTCAGCGTCCCCTACGCCCCGCCCGGCGGACCGCGGCCCAGCGACGTCTTCGCGCAGATGGGCGGAGACGAGGAGTTCTACGTCTCCTACTTCCAGCAGCCGGGCCGCGCCGAGGCCGAGATCGCGCCCGATGTCCGGGGCTGGCTCGCGGGCTTCTACGCCGCCCTGTCCGCCGACACCATGCCGGCCCCGGGACAGCCCGACCCGCACTTCGTCAGCGCAGGCGGAACCCTGCGCGACCGCTTCCCCGCCGACCGGCTCCCCTCCTGGCTCACCGAGGCCGACCTCGACCACTACGCCGGGGAGTTCGAGCGCACCGGCCTCACGGGAGCACTCAACCGCTACCGGAACATGGACCGCGACTGGGAGGACCTCGCCGAGTTCAACGGCGCCCCCCTGACCCAGCCGTCCCTGTTCATCGGCGGCACCCTGGACGCCTCCACCACCTGGATGTCCGACGCGATCGACGCCTACCCGACCACCTTGCCCGGCCTGGTCTCCTCCCACCTCCTGCACGACTGCGGCCACTGGCTCCAGCAGGAACGGCCCCAAGAGGTCAACCACCTGCTGACCACCTGGCTCGCGGCACTGCCTCAGCCGGCATAGGCGTCCACCTGAGTTCAGGCCCGTTGTAGCGCTGTCGGACACTCAGCTCGGCTGCCCTTACGCACCGTTCAGTGGCCGCCGCTGGACCCAGCGTGGAACCTGGTCAGGGTGAACACGATGATGAGGTCGAGAACCATCACGGGAATCGCCCATGCGGGGTAATACGGAACGAACATGAACTGGGTGATCAAACTGATCCCCGCCAGCGCTGCGCCGGCCCCCCGCCCCCAGCTCTTGTTCATCAGGACACCGAAACCGGCGACGACGAGCGCCACTCCGATGACAAGGTGGATGACTCCCCAGGCGGTCAGGTCGAACTCGTAGGCGTAGTGGGACGACGTGACGAACAGCGTGTCCTTTGCAATGGCGGTCGCACCCATGAGGATGCTGAGCGGCCCGCTGAGCATCAGCAGGGACCCGGCGGCCACGGACGCGCCACTGAGCATCTCGCCGCCGCCGGGGCCCCCGTTTCCTTGCCGTGCTGTGGGCATCGCCGTCATGACCGCCGCCTTTCCTGTACGGCGCGGCCACCGACGCACACTGCTTGCGCGAGAGCGGCCACGCTGTCTCTGACAGCATCACCACAAACGTTCGCCACCGCGACCGGATGCGTCCGCAGGGGTTTCGGCGATTCGCGGGAGGTAAGGCGGGGCGGTTCGGGAACTGTCGCCGACCGCGCCGGAACCGGTGCCCTGGGCAGCGGCGCCGATGACTTCGCCCGGTGCGTCCTTCCCGTCCAGCCGGGTACACCGGTGCTGGACCATGCACTGGACCCCGCCGCACGCCTCCTGGTTGAGCCAGGTGGCACTGTTCTTCTCCGTCCCGACCCACCGGGTCCTGGCGGCACGGAGACTTCCCCAGCCGCGACGCCCTCATCGACAAGCTCGACACCTACGTCATCGAGCACGACGCCACGGCGAAACCCTACCGCTGGACCTACGACGGCAGCCCACTCGAAGCCGCCTGACCAGCATCGACCCGTGGTGCACGCAGGGCGAAGTCCGCCCGTTCACGCCACACGATGCCGTCGAAGACCAGCAACTGGACCGAACTGACGTGCGTCGTGACCGGCAGCCGACCCGCCAGATCGGCCTCAACGGCGTCCAACACACTCGGCTCCTGGCCATGCGCCACCGTCAGATGAGGAATGACCTCGGCAAACCGGCCCCCATACGGCGGTGCCTCCGGCCACCGGTCAGCGACGGCCAGGATGAGTGCCCGGAACTGATCGTCCGGCTCCGGGGCGAGGTAAAGCACCCCGGGGAAGCGACCGCATCTCCGGAAACGAAGATCAAAAGCGCTGTGGGATCCGAAGAGTTCGCCCAGGACTCCCAAGACTTGATCACCGACGCCGTCCTGACTCAGAAACGGATAGAGCACCGACACATGCGCCGGGACCCCGGCCCCCACCGACGCGTCGAACCGCTCACGCCAGCCGCCCACGACCGGCTCGGCCTCGGGCACCTTAACGATCAGTGCTGTCTCACCCGCCCGATACTGACCAACGCCGTCTGCTGCCATGGCGACATGATCTCAGCCAGTCGACCCCCGCCGACAAGATCACGACCTCCAGGGGCGGAGGTTTTCGAGCCCGCGGAGTGAGGACCTCGGGGGGCGAAAATCAAGAGGACGCCATCAGGGCACGTAGGTAACGGCGCCGGAAGAATCGCTGGGCCAAGAGCAACGCCGGGAACAGCAGTCGCCATGGTCCGTGTGGAGCGGCACGGGTCAGGGAGCGAATCGTGAGTGAGACCGTACCGTCGGGTGCGCGGTGGACGACGAAGGCCTCCTCGCCACAGACAGGATGCCCGGGCAGAGTCCCATAGGCGAAGCCGCAACGGTCCGGCATGTCGACCACCGCCACGACCCGCACGGGCTCCCGCACCACGAACGGGCCGAAGCCCGCGGTGATCCGGTACTCGGCTCCCTCGGCGACCTTCTCCCCGGCGCCGTCGCAGCCCGTGACGGTGAAGCCGCTTCGCCGCTTCACACCCCAGCGCAGAACGGCGTCCGCCGCGGCGCGCCAGTCCGCGTCCCCGCGTCCGATGACGACGGTGCGCGAGAAGGGCCGCAAGCCCGTGCCCTGCACCGACCACTGCCGATCCTCGGGCCGCGTCGCTCCCACAGCGCCGTAGTTGAGCGCACCACTCGAAGGGCGGCTCGTACTGCGCTCAGGCATGAGATGAGACTCCTACCGAACAGTGAACGGTGATGGGTCCAAGACGTGGCCGCCCGCGAAATGACCTGTCCCGGGCCATGGGAGCACGGTACAGCTCGGTTCAGAGCTGTACCTACGGGCTGTCCCCGACCGCGTGGTATCAGTCCTCGTCATCGAGTAGACGGCGCCCAATACAGGACCGAAGATCAGCGCGACCAGCACCGATCCGTATCGCTCCGTCAGTGACTTCCTCAGGCTGCCCATCCGGTACACGCTGCGCAAGCAGCATCCGGAAACGTGCCTCCTGACGGAAGTGCACGGCTCGCCGCCCGGTTCGAGCTCGTCGCGCAGCCGCCCCGGGCTTCGCCGCCGCCGTCACAGGGTGATGACGGCCAGGGGGCGCCCCTGCCGACGGCTTCCGCCACCGCGAGCTCGGCGAAGGCGGCCAGCAGACCGGAGAACGCGGCCGGGCCGCCGCGTGCCAGGTGCTGCTTGCTGTGGATCCTCACGCAAGTGATGCGCCACCCAGGCGGCCCGAGATTGGTGCACCACCCAATCGAGTGAAGCGACGCGTCCCCGGAAATGCGGTACATGTGGGCCGCGCAGGCGCGTGCGGCCTCGACTGAGGCCGTGCCACGACGGGTTCGTCCCCGGATCGCGCACCGGCCGAGGGCCGGAGGCGTGGGCGCCGGCACCCCGTCGTGTCGGCCGCGGTCGGGTTCCCACAGGCGGGAGCATGGGGGGACGGTCGTCGTCCGCGGTGCCCCTGTCCGGGAAGGCGCTTGTGGCGAGCCGCGGAGGCGATCAGGGAGGGTGCGGTGTCGGACGACGCTGACGAGGGACGGCGGTGGGCGTCCCAGCCGGGCTTCTGGCGGCAGGTCGTCGATCATCTGGGGGCATCGCTGGCCGTGGTCGACCCCGCCGGCCGGGTCGTCGCGGTCAACCCGGCCGCCGAACGGCTGCTGGACCGCGCCGCCGACGCGATGGTCGGCGAGGACTTCCACGACCTCGTGCACCGGCACACGGATCGTGAGCGCACCGGGGCCCGGTGCAGGCTGCTCGAAGCGCTGACCCTCAAGGGTGCGGGGCGCGCGGACGGCGACAGGTACCTGTGCGGTGACGGCAAGCTGGTCGAGGTCTCCTGGTCCGCCGCGCCGGTGACGGACGGTACCTCGTTCAAGGGCACCGCGATGCTGTTCGCCGGCCTGACCAACTACGGCAGTGAACGTGCCGAGCAGATGCACGCCTTGGAGGACCTGACCGGCCGCCTGACGCTGGTCGCGCAGATCACCGCGGTGCTCGGCCAGACCCTCGAGACCGACGAGGCACTCGCCCGCCTGGGGCGCCTGCTGGTCCCCGGGCTCGCCGACTGGGTGGCGGTCGACCTGCTCGTCGACGACAGCGAGACGCACCGGGTGGCGGTCACCGGACCGGAGGGCCGGGACCGTGGGCAGGAAGGCTGGAGCGCCCGCCTCCCCCCAGCGGGCGAGTCCCGTTCCCCGCTGGTCCAGGCCGTGCGCGGGGCGGTGCCCGTCCTGCAGGACCCGGCCGGTGCGACCGCACGGCCGGACTCGCCGCTGGCCGCCCTGCACAACGGCTTCCTCCAGTCGGTGGGCGCCGCATCGGCACTCACCGTTCCGCTGGGCTCGGGGAGGAATTCCACCGGTGCCCTGACCCTGGTCCGCACCGACCCCTCCGCCCCCTTCGGCAACGACGACCTGCAGGTCGTGGTGGACATCGGCCGCCGGGTCGGCCAGATCCTGGAGAACACGCGCCGGTTCGGCCGTCAACGAGACGTCGCCGAGGCCATGCAACGCAACCTGCTCACGCCCCTCCCCCAGCCCGGACGCCTGCTCATGTCCGCGCGCTACGAGCCCGCACCCGCCGCGTCCCAGGTCGGTGGCGACTGGTACGACGCGTTCCAGCTCAAGGACGGCGCGACCGCATTGGTCATCGGCGATGTCGTCGGCCACGACCTGACCGCCGCCGCCGGAATGGCCCAACTCCGGGGCATGCTGCGGTCCTTGGCGTGGGATCGCACCGAACCCCCCGGCGCCGTCGTCGACCGCCTCGACGACGCCATGCCCGTGATCACGACCGTCCCCATGGCCACGCTCGTCCTCGCCCGCGTCGAAGGTCCCCGCAACGGCCCGTGGACCCTGCGCTGGACCAACGCCGGACATCCCCCGCCACTGCTGCTCACCCCGGACGGCCCAGGCCGCTACCTCGACGACGCGCGAAGTCCTCTGCTGGGCGCGCGCATCGGCGTCCGCGAACCCCGGCCCGACGCCACCACACCCCTGCCGCCGGGGTCCACGCTCCTGCTCTACACCGACGGCCTCATCGAACTCCCCGGCGCCGACCTCGACACCGGCCTCAGCCGGCTCCGCCGCAACGCCCTCGCACTGGCCGACGAGCCGCTGGACGACTTCTGCGACCAGCTCCTGAGCCGCATGCCCCCCGGCAACGTCGACGACATCGCCCTCCTCGCCCTGCGGCTGCCCCCGTCATGAGAGCCGGCCGCATCACGTCACCCCTTCGGCTACACGGCGTGCGCAAATGAGTACGAACAGTAATCCTTGCTGTGGGTTCGACGTCCTGCGTGACGGTCCCCGCTGCGTACGGCGGGGCGGGCTGCACAGGCCGCCCGCAGAACCCATACCTGGAGGTGACGTGTTGTACCGAATAACCAGGCCCATGTCATCGGCACAGCGACGCTACGGCCGTGTCCGCGTGTGGACGGTGGCCGCGAGCGCGGCACTCGCGTCCTGCGTGGTGACGGGTACGGCGTACTCGGCGCCCGCGGAAGGCAGCTCCACGACGGCTGACAGCACGGAGTACGGCGCCGCCCAGCAGGGGTCCGTGCACCCGTGCTACCCGTACCCGTCCTACCCCAACTACTGCCTGAACCGTCCGGGCATCCCCGGTCCTCCCGGCCCGCAGGGACCGGCCGGTCCCGCAGGTCCCCCCGGCCAGGCCGGGCCTCCCGGAACTCCCGGGCCCCAGGGCACCCCCGGTGTCCCGGGCCCCCCTGGCGGGCTCTCCGGTGCCCACACCCTGGTCGCCACGTTCGCGGCGGACGGCCTCGACCACACGTTGTCCTGCCCCACGGGCGAGTTGGCCGTCGGCGGCGGATTCGCGCTCGACACGGCCACGATCGTGACCAGCGTCCCGTTCGCGAACCCCTCCACCGGGTGGACGGTGAACGCGGTACCCGCGGGCGTGGGCCCGCACACCGTGACCGCGGTCGTCGCCTGTGCGCTCAGGGCCACGCCCTGACATGAGCCGGACGGACCCGGCGCACCGTTCGGTGCGCCGGGTCCGTCGGCGTCCGGCCGGTGCCGGGGTCAGGCGTTGCGGAAGGCGTCGCGCAGCCGCATCTCGTTGTGGCCGTTCTGGTCGTAGTCGTCGGAGTACGTCAGCGCGAGCCGGCCGCTGGGCGCGACCGTCACCGCCGGGCCGCCCTGGCCGCCGCCGGTCACGACGTTCATGCGCAGGGCGGGGAGCCGGCCCGTGCCACTACGAGATCGCCGAGGCCATGTCACGCGCCCTGGGCCGTCACGTCACCTACGTACCGATCGACCTCGACGAATTCGCCGCCATCCTGGAGAAGCGCGGCGCCTCCCCCACCTCGTCCAGCACCTCCTCGCCGTCGCCGTCGACTACCGTCACGGCGTCTTCTCCGGCAAGAAGGACCTGGTGAAGCGGATCGGCGGCGACGACCCCCTGGACGTCGAGAGCTTCGCCCTCCGGCACCGGGCCCGCTTCGACGACCACTGCGCCTGAGCCCGGTCGAGCCGTCCGCCGCTCCGGGGACGCGCGGCAGCGCGCGCCCGTACGGCATCCGGCCCGACCCGCACCGCCGGGACCGGCCGCGGCATATCAGCAGCGCACGATGCCGTGGAGCAGCAGGTCGATGAGCCGGGTGGCCAGGTCGCGGTGTTCCTCGCTGGCGGCCATGAGGCTGATCCCGCCGAGGGCCATGAGGACGTCCTGGGGGTCGACGTCCGGGCGCGCCAACTGCTGCCCGTCGCCCCCGTCCCTGGGGGCGAGCAGGTGGGTGACGGCCTCGGCGAGCAGGGCCCGGGTGTGCATCTTCTCGCTGTCGTCGGTCAGCACCACGCGCAGCGCGTCGGCCATGCCGTGCTTGGCGGCCATGAAGTCGATGAAGGACTCCATCCAGGTGCGCAGGGCCTCCTCCGGTGGGCGCGTGGCCGCCAGGTGGGGCGCCGCCTCGCACAGACGCTGCACTTCGTGCCGGTAGGTCGCCTCGACCAGTAGTTCTTTGGAGGGGAAGCGGCGGTAGAGCGTTCCGACGCCGACGCCGGCGTCGCGGGCGATGTCCTTGACGGAGGCGCCGATGCCGTCCTGCGCGAAAGCCGCGGCCGCCGCCTCCAGCACCCGGTCCTCGTTGCGCTGCGCGTCGGCGCGCAGGGGTCTGCCGCGCCGTGCCGGGGCCTCGTCGTCGCCGGTCAATCCCGTCTCCCTTCCCGCCGCCACTTGCAAGCGGAACCGGTTCCGCTTACAGTCCCGAAGCGAACCGGAACCAGTTCCGGATACGAGAGTACGGCGGCACCGTGCCCGTGCGCCACCGGCCGCACGCGTGCCCCGCATCACCGCCTTCCTGGGAGAACGTCATGACCGACCAGCTCATCACCACGCCCTTCGGAGCGCAGACCACCGCCGCCGACGTGCTCGCCGGCGTCGACCTCGCGGGCCGGCGTGCCATCGTCACCGGGGCGGCCTCCGGCATCGGCCGCGAGACCGCGCGCACCCTCGCCGCCGCCGGGGCCGAGGTCACCATCGGCGTCCGCGACCTGGCCGCGGGCAACCGGGTCGCCCGGGAGATCTCCCCCGCGAGCGGCCCGGGAAGCGTGCGCGCCGCCCTGCTCGACCTCGCCGACCAGGGATCCGTGCGTGCCTTCGTGGCTTCCTGGTCGGGACCGCTGCACGTCCTGGTCCTCAACGCCGGAGTGATGGCTTCGCCGCTGGAGCGGACCGAGGAGGGCTGGGAGCTGCAGTTCGCCACCAACCACCTCGGCCACTTCACCCTCGCCACCGGCCTGCACGACGCCCTCGCCGCGGCGCGCGGGGCACGTGTGGTCGCGGTCAGCTCGGTCGGCCACGTGAACGGCGACGTGCTGTTCGACGACTTCCACTTCGAGCACCACCCCTACGACCCCTGGGCGGCCTACAGCCAGTCCAAGACCGCCAACGTCCTGTTCACCATCGAGGCGGCCCGCCGGTGGGCACCGGACCTGATCGCCGTCAACGCCCTCAACCCCGGCCGCATCACCACCACCCGCCTCGGCCGCCACATCGGTGACATCTCCAACAGCCCCACCACCTTCGACGCCACCAGCACGGACGTGTCCTGGAAGGACATCGAGCAGGGGGCCGCCACCTCCGTGCTGCTCGCCGCATCGCCGCTGGTCGAAGGCGTCTCCGGCCGCTACTTCGAGGACTGCAACGAGGCTGCCCCGCACACCCCCGGGGTACGCCGCGGCGTCGCCGCCCACGCCATGGACCCCGACCGGGCGGCGCTGCTGTGGCAGGTCTCCCTCGACATGATCGCGTCCTCCGTGACCAGCGCCTGACACCACCCCCGCACACGAGCGGCGGGCCGCCCGGGAACGGGCGGCCCGCCAAGAAGGGCACCACGAGATGCCACACGCATTCACCGGCACCACGGCACTGGTCACCGGCGGCGGCACCGGCATCGGCCGGGCGAGCGCCATCGCCCTGGCGGCGGCCGGCTGCACCGTCACCGTCGCCGGACGCGCCGGGTCCACACCCCGGCGGTTCCGCGACCCCCTCGCCACCGCGGCCGCCCACGGCGGCCGCACCGTCACCCCGCCGGCCCCGGGAATTGCGGCGCGGAACCCGCTTCGCCTACCTCGCGGACCCCGAGGACAACCTCATCGAATTGCGGCAACCCGCGTGATCCCGCGGCGGGAGGAGCGGCCTCGCCGGCCAGGGCGGAAGGCGGCGAGGCCGCACGTACAGGATGCGGCGCCATCGGCTCTCGGGCACGCTGGAGAGGCGAGCCGGGGCATAGGCTCGCACCGGTCGGCGCGTCGACGGCGACCCCTTGGAGCCCTTCGAGGTCCCGGCGGCGCGCCGACCTCGCCTGTCGACCTCGCGCTACCGGCGCCGGTTGAGCACACCTATGAGCGTGGCCAGGTCGGCGGCGCCCGCCGGGTCGTCCGCGTAGCGGGTCGTCAGGAGCGGGCCGACCTCCGGGAGGACGATGTCCTCGCGGGCCAGCACGTGGACCAGGGTCAGCAGGGCCGCGCGGGCATTGCCATCGGTGAAGGGGTGGAAGAACGCCACGTCGAGGTACGCGCGGGCCGCGCGTGCCGCCGGCGGGACCTGCGGGTCGGTCGCCTCGCGCAGGCAGGCGGCGAAGTCGGCCTGGGTCGTCGGCGTCAGGCCGTAGCGTTCGCGGCCGGCCTTCGCATAGGCGTCCGTCTCGCGGAACGGCGCCTGTCCCCCGCCGAAGACCTCGCGCTGCCAGCCGGCCAGCAGCGCGAAGTCCAGCGGGGCCCGGCGGGCGGCGTCGGCGCGGGCCAGGGTGTGGGCGGCGAGCAGGCGCTCCGCGCGGACGCGGTCGCGCCGGCGTACCGGCCCTTCGCACCACGCGCGGAACCCGTCGCGCGCGGGCCGCACCCGTCGCAGGGCGGGTACCTGGTGCCAGGCGGACTCGCGGCGTACGCGCAGCCAGGTCGCGAGGCTGTCAGGAGCGGTCATGGCGCTCCTCCAGGTCCTCTCGGTCACGGTGGTCCTGGTAGGGGGCGTGGCCGGTGAGGCCGACGGCGAGGTCCTCACCGACCGATTCGATCAGTGTCCGCGCGGGGGCGACCCAGCTCCGGAACCGGCCGCCGATCGCGGCCTCGACCGTCCGTCCGGCATCGGCCTGGCTCATGCCGCCGGTGGTCAGGTACCAGCGCAGGAGCAGACCTGCCTGCCCGTGCCAGCCGCCCTCCGCGCCGGAGTCGAGTGCGTACGTCACGAGCCGGACGCAGGCCCGCTCGAGATGCCAGCTGAGATCCTCCGGAGAGGCGTCCGGTGGCGGTGCCAGCTCGGCGAATCGCCGGGCCGTCCTCTCCAACCACTCCCGCCACTCCAGCAGCGCCGCGACGACGCGGGCGGCGGTCTCGTCGGGGGTCGTCACCGAGCCGGCTCCGGTGACCCAACTGCCGACGACCCCGCCGTACCGGTAGCACCAGTTCCATCCCTGCGCCCAGGTCCCGTACCGCTCCCGGATGATCGCGTCCACCTGGCGTTCGCACCAGTGCTCGCCCTCCCAC